>NZ_JARGEE010000598.1:0-4308 GCF_033794485.1 Streptomyces sp. MB09-02B | reverse complement strand
GTCCGGGGGGTGGGCGAGGTGCTCGGTCCGGGGCTTGGGCGGAGCCCGGTCCAGGGCGTGGGCGAGGTGCTCGGTCCGGGGCTTGGGCGGTTCGGCGGGCGGTGGTCGTGCCCGCGTTCAGACCAGGCGGACCGGTTTCTCCGGGCGGACTCCGAGGCGGCGGAGCCAGTCGCGGAGGGGAGCAGGGTCGCCGTCCTCCACGAGTGTCAGGACCCTGGGGGCGAGGTCGGCCGCCCGTTCGCCGTCGACCAGGAGCGAGGGGCCGTCCAGCCAGTCCAGACCCGGGGTCGCACCCGCCGTGTCCATCGCCGCGCAGCAGACCATCGCGGTGACGTGCTCCGCCAGCAGCTCACGGCCCGTCCGGGGTGGCTGCATCGGGAACAGCGGCAGCAGCCCGTCGTCCCACAGCGCCCGATCCGGCCCCTGCGCCTCGGCCCCGCCGCCTGCGGGGGACGCGGCGGCCGGGGCCGCGGCCTCCTCCCGCGCCAACTCGGCGGTCAGCGCGGCGGCGAGGCCTGCGGAACGGGCGTTGGCGAGACCGGGTTCGTCGTCGTCCTCACCGAGGTCGGGGGCGCCTCCGATGCCGATGCTGTCGTCGAAGCGGTCGCTGTGGCCTTCGGCTTCGCCATCGCCATCGCCGTCGCCGGGATGGGATATGTGGTGCCGGTCCGGTTCCTGGGCGGGGTTGTGCTCATGCTGGCGGTCGGCTCGGGGTTCTTCGGGGGCCCAGGCGAGATCGTCGGCGGGTCCGGAGCGCGACTCGTTGCCGGGGACGGTGGTCGGGGCCAGCGGCTCGTCGCCCGGCGCTGCGGTGCGACGCGGCTCGTGGTCGGCGGCGTGTCCGTGGTGCCGCTGCTGCATGGCGGCTTCGGGGTCCTGGCCGGCGGTCGGGACCGGGGAGGGGCTTGTCAGGGGCGTCAGGGTCGTCAGGGTCGTCAGGTGGTTCAGTACCCGGGAGAGTGTGGGCCCGCCGGGGGCCGGGCCTGTCGGGTCCGGGGTCGGGTCGCCCGCGGTGTGGCGGACGCCCAGGGTGTCGAGGACGCGGTGGAGGCGGGCCGCGTCGGTGCGCCATTTGCGGTCGACGACCTCGTCCGGGTACTCGTGCCAGTCGACCGGGGCCCAGTCGGCGCCGGACGCGGCAGGACCGCCGTGGAAGAGGCGGGCCGCGAGGAGGGAGGCGGCCTCGTCGACCGTGCCGGGCTCTTCGAGCAGGTCACAGGCGGGGCGCTCGCCGAGCCGGGAGGCGAAGCCCTCGGCGAGACGGTCACGGCGGGACAGTTCGGTGAGCGCGGCGACGACACCCGCGTCCAGACGGGACGGCCAGCGCCCCATCCGCCAGGCGGGCAGCGCGACCCGGGTGAGGAGGCGGTCCCAGCCCGCGTAGGCCAGGCCGACCTGCTCCTGGGCGACGATCCGCAGACCGTAGTCCACAGCCTGTGCACGCTCGGCCGCCGCGGCGGCGACCCCGCGCTCCATCTCCGCCGCGTGCCCTCGGCAGCCGCGCAGGAGCAGCCGGGTGACCCAGCCGACCCCGGCCAGCACCGACCGCACGAGCGGGCCGTGCGTCGACGACGCGGTGACGGCCACGGCCGCGTCCAGCCCGCGTACGAAACGGCGGGCCGCGGCTATGTCCGGGTGCGCCGAGGGTCCCGTACCGGCAACGACCGGGGCCAGTACCGCTCGTAGCTCCCCGACGCGCATCCACCACAGGAAGGGTGAGCCGATGACGAGCACCGGGGCGGTGGGTGGGCGGTGCCGGCGGGGAGAGGAGAGTCCGGACTCCACATCTGATCGCGGACCTGATCGCGAACCTGACTGAAGACCGGACCGCAGGCCCGATCGCAGGCTCGATCGAACACCCGAGCTCTGACTTGCGTGCAGAGGTGAGTACAGAGGTGAGTGCATCCCGGGCGATGAGCCGCGGACGTCCGTCATCTCGTCGGCCCCGTCAGCCCCGTCGGCCTCGTCGGCCCTGGCGGTCCCGTCTGTGCCTGCGGCGCCGGTTCTCCTGTCGGCCGAGTCGGGCCCGGCGGTCTCCGATGGGGTCGCGGGCGCGTTGTGGGACGGGTGGGTGCGGTCCTCCAGCCAGCTGTCGCAGTCCGGGGTGAGCGCTATCGCGGAGGGGGGCGGGACGTCGAGGCGGTCCGCCAGGTCCCGGACCAGACGGTAGAGATCGGGGGCCGCCTGCTCGGTGATCGCGACCGTAGGGCTCACGGCGGGCCGGGCGCGGGCGACGACGAGCGCGATGCCGGCGGCGGCGAGGAGCACGACGGCGCCGATGCCGGACACGATCCAGCCCGCCATGGACCAGCCCGGGCCGGTCAGATGGCCGGTCGATCTGCCGGCCAGCAGGACGACGGCGGCCGCCGCGGGCAGCAGTGCCACGGCCAGCGCCCTGCTGCGGACCCGCAGCACGGCGAGGGCCCGGGAGCGCGCGGCCTGCGCGCCCGCCTCCTCACCACCTGCCATACCGGTCACGACCCGACGTCACCCCCTGCTGTCCCGTGCGGCGCACGCCGCGACACCTGCGACGACTGCTCGTCGAAGTGGTCGCCGCCGAATGCCCTGACGTTGCTCACTCCCCCACTGTGGCACCCACCACTGACATCGCAATGCCGGTGGGCCAAGTGCCGGAACGCTTGCGCCGCACCCTAGTTGGGGGCCCGGCCGTCGTCAGCCGGATGGACCATCGCTCACTCGATGGAATGGCTTTGGGGAGAGGTGAATGACGCTGGGCAAGGATTGGGCCCCGGATTCCGAAGAATCTTCCAGGGGTTCCTGGAGGTCTCCGAGGGATTCCGGGGCCTGGGGTTCGTACCCGTTGATGATGCTTCGCATGCGGATGTCGCGAAGGGGGTGGATGTGTTCGGTTGTGTGAGGGTCGCAGTCGAGCGCGCCCCTCAGCCGGTGACGGCCCGGCTCGCCGGTGACGGCTCGGCAGGTGACGGCGCAACCGATGACGACTTGACCGATGACGACTCGGCCGGTGACGGCTCGGCGGGTTACCCCTCAGCCGTCACGCCTCGGCCGCGGCCTTCGCCGCGATGTCCGAGCGGTGTTGGGAGCCTTCCAGGCCGATGCGGGCCACGGCGGTGTAGGCGCGGTCGCGGGCCTGGGTGAGGTCCTTGCCGGTGGCCGTGACGGAGAGCACGCGGCCGCCGGCGCTGACGATGTCCTCACCGGCGCGCTTGGTACCGGCGTGCAGGACGTACGCGTGCGGGGCGTCCAGCGCGGTGACCTCGTCGAGGCCGGTGATGGGGTCGCCGGTGCGCGGCGTGCCGGGGTAGTTGTGCGAGGCCACGACCACGGTCACGGCCGCGTCGCCGCTCCACCGCAGGGGCTCGATGTCACCGAGCGTGCCGTTGGCCGCGGCGAGCAGGACACCGGCCAGCGGCGTCTTGAGACGGGCGAGGACGACCTGGGTCTCCGGGTCCCCGAACCGGGCGTTGAACTCGATCACCCGTACGCCTCGGCTTGTGATCGCCAGGCCCGCGTAGAGGAGGCCGGAGAAGGGGGTGCCACGGCGCCGCATCTCGTCGACGGTCGGCTGGAGGACGGTCTCCAGGACCTCGTCGACCAGCTTCGGATCGGCCCACGGGAGCGGCGAGTAGGCGCCCATGCCACCGGTGTTGGGGCCCTCGTCGCCGTCGAGCGCGCGCTTGAAGTCCTGCGCGGGCTGGAGCGGGACGACGGTCACGCCGTCGGTGATGGCGAAGAGGGAGACCTCGGGGCCGTCGAGGAACTCCTCGATGACGACCCGGCCGCAGGCGAGCGCGTGCTCGCGGGCCTGCGCGAAGTCCGCCGTCACGACGACACCCTTGCCGGCCGCGAGGCCGTCGTCCTTCACTACGTACGGCGCGCCGAACGCGTCCAGGGCCTCGTCGATCTCCTCGGCCGTGGTGCAGACGTACGAGCGCGCGGTCGGTACGCCGGCGCCGGCCATGACCTCCTTGGCGAAGGCCTTGGAGCCTTCCAGTTGCGCGGCCTCGCCGGACGGGCCGAACACCGGGATGCCCGCCTCGCGCACGGCGTCGGCGACACCCGCGACCAGCGGGGCCTCCGGCCCCACGACCACGAGGTCGGCCTCCAGCCGCGTGGCCAGCGCGGCCACGGCGGCGCCGTCCAGTGCGTCGATCGAGTGCGACTCGGCCACCTCCGCGGTGCCCGCGTTGCCGGGGGCGCAGTGGAGTGCGGTGACATCGGGGTCGAGGGACAGCGAACGGCACAGCGCGTGCTCACGGGCACCGGTACCAATGACGAGGACCTTCACGGGGTCAGCCTAGCCGGAGGGGGTGGGGGGCTTTGTGG
>NZ_JARGEE010000597.1:0-4337 GCF_033794485.1 Streptomyces sp. MB09-02B | reverse complement strand
GGGTGGGGCTCACGGGGGCGCAGGCGCTGGAGGGCTGTACGCGTCACGCGGCGGTGGCCGCGGGTGAGGGTGATGTCGCCGGCCGGGTCGCCCCGGGGCTGAGGGCCGACCTGACGGCCTTGGGGGTCGACCCCGTGGAGGCGCCCGCGGACGAGGTCGCCGATTCGCCCGTGCTGCTCACGGTGACCGGTGGGCATGTGGTGCACCGGGGGCTCTGAGGGAGGCGGCGGGGCTGCGGTCGTGTCCTGGCCGCGGGCCGTTCGTGGCCGCAGGCCGATGGTGGCTGGTCGCGCGGTTCTTCACGCCCCTGACCGAGGCGCCGCCGCCCGGCCCCGGGTGATCAACTCTCGGAGTTGCGGAGATCCTTGACCCGCTTGAGTTTGCCGACCGAGCGTTCCAGGGTCTCCGGGGCGACGATCGCGGTCTCGACGGTGACGCCGATGCCGTCCTTGACCGCCTGGGTGATCGTCGAGGCCGCTGCCTCCCGCTGGGCGGGGCTCGCCCCGGGGCGGGCCTCCACCCGGACCGTCATGTGGTCCATGCGGCCCCGCCGCGTCAGCTGGATCTGGAAGTGCGGGGCCACGGCGGGGGTGCGCAGCACGATCTCCTCGATCTGGCTGGGGAAGATGTTCACCCCGCGCAGGATGATCATGTCGTCGCAGCGGCCGGTGACCTTCCGCATCCGGCGGAAGGCGGGGCGGGCGGTGCCGGGCAGCAGACGGGTCAGGTCGCGGGTGCGGTAGCGGATGATCGGCAGGGCCTCCTTGGTGAGGGAGGTGAAGACGATCTCGCCCTCCTCGCCCTGGGGCAGGACAGTGCCGGTGAGCGGGTCGACGACCTCGGGGTAGAAGTGGTCCTCCCAGATGTGCAGGCCGTCCTTGGTCTCCACGCACTCCTGCGCCACGCCGGGGCCGATCACCTCGGAGAGTCCGTATATGTCGACGGCGTGCAGAGCCGCCCGCTCCTCGATCTCGCGGCGCATCTCCTCCGTCCACGGCTCGGCCCCGAAGACGCCTACCCGGAGCGACGTGGTGCGCGGGTCGACCCCCTGCTTCTCGAACTCGTCGAGGAGGGTGAGCATGTAGGAGGGGGTCACCATGATGATCTCGGGGCGGAAGTCCTGGATGAGCCGCACCTGGCGTGCGGTCATGCCGCCGGAGGCCGGGATCACCGTGCAGCCGGCGCGCTCGGCGCCGTAGTGCGCGCCCAGGCCGCCGGTGAACAGGCCGTAACCGTAGGAGATGTGCACCTTGTGGCCCGGACGGCCGCCGGCGGCCCGGATCGAGCGGGCGACCACGTCCGCCCACATGGAGAGGTCGTTCTCCGTGTAGCCGACCACGGTGGGGCGCCCGGTGGTCCCGCTGGAGGCATGTACGCGCCGCACCTGCGACATCGGCACGGCGAACATGCCGTAGGGGTAGGTCTCGCGCAGATCGGCCTTCGTGGTGAAGGGGAAACGGGCGAGGTCGTCGAGCGAGCGGCAGTCGTCGGGGCCGACACCGGCCTCGTCGAACTTCTTCCGGTACGACTCCACGTTGTCGTACGCGTGCCGCAACGTCGCCCGCAACCGGCCCAGTTGGAGTTCGCGCAGCTGCTCCGGGGCGAGGCGCTCGCCGGAGTCCAGCAGGTCGCGGGGGAGGGGCTCGCCCAGGGTGCTCATCGCGACTCCTTCGTGCTCACCGGACGATGAGCCGACCGACCATTCGGTTGCCGTGCGTCACGGTCATGTAATCCAGCCCCGACTGCGCCTGTCAAGGAGCCCTCGGGGGCGCGAAGGAGTGTGCGGGTCTTGCCCGGCCGCTCGAATCGCGTCACACTGGTACCGAACGAATGGTCGGTTGGGAAGCTGGTATCGATGACGACGACAGACTCAGCGGGGGCGCCGTCCCAGGACGCCGAGGACGCGCTCCAGCAGCACTTCGACGCGACGATCGCACGGGACCAGCGGATCGAGCCCCGCGACTGGATGCCCGACGGCTATCGCCGGACCCTCGTCCGGCAGATCGCCCAGCACGCGCACTCGGAGATCATCGGCATGCAGCCGGAGGGTGAGTGGATCACCAAGGCGCCCTCCCTGCGCCGCAAGGCGATCCTCTTCGCCAAGGTCCAGGACGAGGCGGGCCACGGGCTCTACCTGTACTCGGCGGCCGAGACCCTCGGCGCGGACCGCGCGGACCTGACCCGGCGGCTCATCGAGGGCCGCCAGAAGTACTCCTCGATCTTCAACTACCCGACGGCGAGCTTCGCCGACGTCGGTGTCATCGGCTGGTTCGTGGACGGCGCCGCGATCTGCAACCAGGTACCGCTGTGCCGGAGTTCGTACGGACCGTACGCGCGCGCGATGGTGCGGATCTGCAAGGAGGAGTCCTTCCACCAGCGGCAGGGCTACGAGCTGCTGCTGACGATGATGCGCGGCACCGACGCACAGCGCGCGATGGTCCAGGACGCGGTGAACCGCTGGTGGTGGCCCTCGCTGATGATGTTCGGCCCGCCCGACGACGCCTCGCCCAACTCCGCGCAGTCGATGGCCTGGAAGATCAAGCGGCACAGCAACGACGAGCTGCGTCAGCGCTTCGTCGACATGACGGTCCCGCAGGCCGAGAAGCTCGGCGTCACCCTCCCCGACCCGGAGCTGCGCTGGAACGAGGAACGCGGCCGTCACGACTTCGGCACCCCCGACTGGGACGAGCTGAAGCGCGTGATCTCCGGCGACGGACCGTGCAACGCCCGGCGGACGGATCGGCGGCGGACCGCCCACGAGGAAGGCGCCTGGGTGCGTGAGGCGGCCACCGCCCACGCGGCGAAGCGGAGCGAGCGAGCCCGGAAGGGGACGGCGGCATGACCGGCACGAACGACGGTGGCACGGCACGTGCGAACAAGGGCGACTGGCCGCTGTACGAGGTCTTCGTGCGCGGCAAGCGCGGGCTGAACCACGTCCACGTGGGCTCGCTGCACGCCGCCGACGACCAGATGGCCCTCACCCACGCCCGCGACCTCTACACCCGCCGCAACGAGGGCGTCTCCCTCTGGGTCGTGCGCTCCGAGCACATCGCCGCCTCCACCCGCGACGAGAAGGACCCTTTCTTCGAGCCCAGCGCCGACAAGGTGTACCGGCACCCCACCTTCTACGACATCCCCGACGACGTCCCGCACATCTGAGGAGCAGGTATGAGTGACGACCACGTCTACCTGACCCTCGCCGAGGGACACGAGGACGACACCCGCTGGGCGTACGGCACCGGCTTCGAGGACCCCCTGCACGGTGTGGACACCACGGTGCCCGAGGATGTGGACGCCGCCGAACTGGCCGCCGACTGCGTCGCGTTGGCCGACGACGCCCTGGTCTCGGCCCAGCGGCTCGCCGAGTGGACCACCCGCGCGCCCGAGCTGGAGGAGGAGGTCGCCCTCGCCAACATCGGCCTCGACCTCCTCGGCCAGGCCCGTCTGCTGTACTCCCGCGCCGGGCAGGTCGACGGCACCGGGCGCGGCGAGGACGCCTACGCCTACTTCCGGGACCCCGCCGACTTCCGCAACGTACGCCTCGCCGAACTCCCCTGCGGAGACTTCGCGTTCTCGATCGTCCGGCTGCTCGTCCTGTCCAGCTGGCGCCTCGCGCACTTCGAGCGGCTGGTCGCCCACCCGGACCCAGTCCTCGCGGCGATCGCGGCGAAGGGCGTCAAGGAGCTGACGTACCACCGGCAGTACGCCGCCGAATGGGCCGTAAGGCTGGGCGACGGCACGGCGGAGTCGCACCGGCGGATCCGCAAGGCGATGGAGCAAGTGGCCCCGTACTTCGGTGAGTTGTTCACCGCCTACGACGTACGGGACGAGGTCGCCGACGTGCTCCGCCAGGTCACCGAGGCGGCCGGGCTGCCGATGCCGGTGTACCGGCCGCTGGCGGGCGCGGGCCGCACCGGCGACCACACGGAGCATCTGGCGCCGCTGCTCGCCGAGTTGCAGAGCGTGGCCCGTGCCCACCCGGAGGCGACATGGTGACCACGCTGACCGATGCGGCGCGGCGCGCCCGGCACGTCGCCGAGCAGGTGCCGGACCCCGAGCTGCCGATGCTGACCCTGGCCGACCTGGGTGTCCTGCGGGAGGTGCGGCTGACGGCCGACGGCACGGTGATCGCGAGCCTGACGCCGACGTACTCCGGCTGTCCGGCCATGGCCGAGATGCGCGCCGACGTGGCGGCGCGGCTGCGCGCAGCCGGCTACGAACGCGTCGAGATCCGCACGGTGTTGAACCCGCCGTGGACCACCGACTGGATCACCGACACCGGCCGCCGCAAGCTGACGGAACACGGCATCTCCCCGCCCGGCGCGGCCCCCCGGGGC
>NZ_JARGEE010000596.1:0-4365 GCF_033794485.1 Streptomyces sp. MB09-02B | reverse complement strand
GGGGGAGGCCCCCCGGGAGTTGTGGGGGCGGCGAGTTGAGGTGGGTCGCCGGGAGCGATTGTCCCGGTTCTGTCACGTGATTGTGCTGGGGCGGGGGCAGGGGGAACCCGCTCTGCCGTCGGTCGCTCTATGTCCACGTACCGGAGCGGATGACGTGGATCGCCTAGAAGCGAAGAAGCTGGAGCAGATCGTGACAAGGCCGAAGATTGCTGTACGGCGGGCACTGGGGACCTGTGCCGTGCTGGTGGTCGGTGCGCTGACCCTCACCGGCTGCGGCGGGGACGCCCAGGCCGACAACAAGAGTGACGGCAAGGGGACTTCGGCCGAGGACACGACGGCGCGGATCACGATCTCCGCGAAGGACGGTTCGACGGGCGCGTCCATCAACTCGACCGGGGTGAAGGTCAGCGGCGGCAAGCTGACCGAGGTGAAGATGACCGTCTCGGAGGGCGGCGCGGTCGTTCCGGGCGAGATAGCGGCGGACGGGCGGTCCTGGAAGCCGAAGGAGCAGTTGGAACGCGGCACGAAGTACCAGATCTCGGCGACCGCGAAGAACGCCGACGGGAAGACCTCGGCCGCCAACTCCATCTTCACGACCGTGTCGACGGCCAACAGCTTCATCGGGACCTACACGCCGGACAGCGGCACCACGGTCGGGGTGGGGATGCCGGTGTCGTTCACCTTCGACAAGGCGATCACGGACCGCAAGGCCGTGCAGTCGCACATCACGGTGACGTCGAGCAGCGGGCAGGAGGTGGTGGGGCACTGGTTCGGGGAGCAGCGGCTCGACTTCCGGCCCGAGGAGTACTGGAAGGCCGGGTCCAAGGTCACGATGAAGATCGACCTGGACGGCGTGGAGGGCGCGAACGGGCTCTACGGGGTGCAGGACAAGACCGTCACCTTCACGGTCGGCCGGTCGCAGGTGTCGACGGTCGACGTGAACACGCAGACCATGACGGTCGTGCGGGACGGAAAGACGATCAAGACGGTGCCGATCTCGGCCGGCGCAGCGGCGACCCCGACGTACAACGGTCAGATGGTGATCTCGGAGAAGTTCCGGCAGACGCGGATGAACGGGTCGACGGTGGGCTTCGGCGGTGAGTACGACATCGCGGACGTGCCGAACGCGATGCGGTTGACGACGTCGGGCACCTTTGTCCACGGCAACTACTGGTACAGCCGGGGCAACCCGCCCTTCGGTCGGCAGGGCACCAGCCACGGCTGCATCGGTCTCGCGGACGCCCAGGGCGCGAACAGCGACACGACCGGCAAGTGGTTCTTCGACAACTCGCTCATCGGTGACGTGGTGACGGTCAAGAACTCCCCCGACAAGACGGTCGCGCCGGACAACGGCCTCAACGGCTGGAACATGTCGTGGAGCGAGTGGACGGCGGGCGACGCCATCTGACCACGGCTTTCCGGTAGTTCGTCGGGCCGCGCGGGAACCAACCGCGCGGCTCCGGCGTTTTATGAGCGTACGTTTTCTCGGTTCCCGGACATGATGTCCGACCGAGGGGCTACGGTATGCACCCACAAGGTGACATGCAGCAACGCCGGGAGAAACCTTGAGCGTTCCGTACGAGACGGCAGCGTACGAGCCACCCGAGTCGCCCGAGTCTCCTGAGGAGCACCTCGCGCGACTCCTCGGCCGCGCCCTGAACTCCTTCGAGCTGCCCGACGAGACCATACGGCAGCTCGACTGCGCTCTCGCGCACGACAGCTCGTTGCACTCCGCGCACTACAGTTCGGGGCTGCATCGGGCGACGTACCGGCACACCTGGCTGCTCGCCGACGGCTCGGCCGTCACCCTGTGGGAGCTGGTGCACAACACGGTGCCCGGCAGCGAAACCCAGCACGAGGTGTACACGGACGACGAGGAGCTGCGGGCCGCCACCGCGCGGCTGCCGCTGCCGCCGGACGCCCCTGACTTCGAGCTGCCCGTCTCGGTGGAGCTGGCGGCGTTCCCCGAGCCGCGCCACGAGTACGTGTTGGACGACTCGGCGGATCACGCCCGTCGGCTGCTGCGGCGCGCGGAGAACCCGGACCCTCCCGGGGACGAGCTGGCCACGCTGCTGCTGCGGACCGCGTTCGCGCACGAGATCACTCAGGCCTTCGGCCGCCCGCACCGTCCCGCACGCCGGGGTCGGCCGAGCCTCAGTTTCTCGCTCTACGAGCATGCCTTCCTGCTGACCGACGGGCAGGAGATCTCCCTGTGGGAGGTCGAGCACACGGCCACACCGGACGGCCGCCACATGTGCGAGGTGTACGTGTCGGAGGACGCGGCCCGGGACGCGATGGAACGACGCGCGGGGACGCTCGGTTAGCGGACCAGGCCGGCCCGCGGGAGCGGAGTGTTCAGGCCAGGCGGTCGTCGCTGAACTGGCGGGCCAGGAACGCGAACGCGTCCTGTTCCGCCGGGGTCAGCTCGACGTGCTCCACGTGGGGGCCCTTGCGGAGCTGATGGGGCAGTCCGCGCAGTCGTTGTCCGCGCCGACGGCCCAGATCGGCGAAGCGGTCGCGGTGGGTGTCGCTGTCGCGCCGCAGCACGCGGACGAGCACGGCGACCCAGATGACCGCGGCGAGGACGAGGGCGGTCCCGCCCATCAGCTGGAGTATCGACACGTGCTCAGGCATGCCGTCCAGTAGACACCACCGGATGGGACTTTGAGCCCGGACCGTGACGTATCTCGCAGGTGCGGCTTACACGTCACACGGGTTGTAAAGGATCTCAAAGGGGCGCACGGGGCAGAAACACTTACGGCCGCGGCCCCCTCGTGGGGGAGGGGGCCGCGGCCGTCGTACGGTCCCGGGTTCAGGCCGCGACCGGTTCCTTCGTCTCCGCCGTGGCGGCGGGGGCGGACTGCGGGGCCGCGTCCGGCTGGGTCTTGCGCATGCCCTTCAGGACGATGACCAGGCCTGCCGTGACCGCCGTGCCGATCGCGATGGCGAGCAGGTAGAGGAACGGCTTGCCGATCAGCGGGGTGACCCAGATGCCGCCGTGCGGGGCGCGCAGGGTCGAGCCGAAGGCCATGGCCAGCGCGCCGGTGACCGCGCCGCCCGCCATGGAGGCGGGGATCACGCGCAGCGGGTCCGCCGCGGCGAAGGGGATGGCGCCCTCGGAGATGAACGAGGCTCCGAGCACCCAGGCCGCCTTGCCGTTCTCGCGCTCGGCGGTGGTGAACAGCTTCTTGCGGAGGGTGGTGGCGAGCGCCATGCCCAGCGGCGGGACCATGCCGGCCGCCATGACCGCCGCCATGATCTTCATCGCGGAGTCGCTGGGGTCCTGCACGGCGATACCGGCGGTGGCGAAGGCGTAGGCCACCTTGTTGACGGGGCCGCCGAGGTCGAAGCACATCATCAGGCCGAGGAGGACGCCGAGGAGGATGGCGTTGCTGCCGGAGAGGCCGCTCAGCCAGTCCGTCATGCCCTTCTGGGCCTCGGCGATGGGCTTGCCGATCACCACCAGCATCAGGAAGCCGACGATCAGCGACGAGACGAGCGGGATCACGACCACCGGCATGATGCCGCGCAGCACCGGCGGGATCTTGATCCGTTGGATGGCCATGACGACCCCGCCGGCGATCAGACCGGCGACCAGACCGCCGAGGAAACCGGCGTTGATGTTGGCGGCGATCATGCCGCCGACGAAGCCGGGGACGAGTCCGGGCCGGTCCGCCATGCCGTACGCGATGTAGCCGGCGAGGACGGGGATGAGGAAGCCGAAGGCGACGGCGCCGATCTGGAACAGCAGCGCCGCCCAGCTGTCTACCTGCAGCCAGTCGAAGTGTTCGGTGACGGGCTTGGCACTGTTGATCTCCCAGCCGCCGATCGCGAAGCCGAGGGCGATGAGGAGACCGCCCGCGGCGACGAACGGGACCATGTAGCTGACGCCGGACATCAGCCACTTGCGCAGCTTGGTGCCGTAGCCGTCACCGGAGTCGCCCGCGCGGTCGACGGGGGTGCCGGGGCGGGCGGCGGCCGTGGTCTCGCCGCGTTCCGCCTTGCTGCGGACCTCGGCGATGAGTGCGGCGGGGCGGTTGATGCCCGCCTTCACCCCGACGTCGACGGTGGGCTTCCCGGCGAACCGGTCCTTCTCCCGTACGGGGACGTCGTGGGCGAAGATCACGCCGTCGGCGGCGGCGATGACGGCCGGGTCGAGGCGGGTGAAGCCGGCCGAACCCTGCGTCTCGACGACGATCTCGACGTCACCGGCGTCCCGGCCCGCGTTCTCCAGCGACTCGGCGGCCATGTAGGTGTGGGCGATGCCGGTGGGGCAGGAGGTGACGGCGACGATCCGGAAGGGGCGGGCCTCGGCGGGGGCCGCGGCTTCGGGTGCCGCCGGGACCGTCGTGGCCGGGGTGGCCG
>NZ_JARGEE010000595.1:0-4388 GCF_033794485.1 Streptomyces sp. MB09-02B | reverse complement strand
CCCCCGGCATGCTCACCCCACCGTCCCCCGACCTGGACTCCGGCCGAGGCCTCTTCCTCGTAGAGGCCCTGTCCACCCACTGGGGAACGACCTGTGGAGACGCGTACACCAAGACTGTCTGGTGTGAAGTCGCCCTGGCATGACATCTGGTGCGGCGCTGCCGACCTCATGCCTGCGCGTGGCCGTACCGCGCCCTGGCCGAGGTCAGGTCGGGTTCGCCGAACCGGGCTCGCAGAAGGCCGAACGCGTGGACCTTGTCCGCCCCGTACCTCTCCAGCTGTGCCGCATAGGAGTCGGCGGTGAGGAACGTAGGGGGTGTCGTCTTGCTGTGGAACTTGTCCGCGTACATGACCAGTTGCTCTTCGATGGTCTCGGCCAGGTAGTCGGCCTCGGGTATGGCGAGCTTCTGTTCGCGGATGTCGTGCCGGGTGAGACCGACTCCCGTGTGACAGGAGCAGAAGCGGCGCAGGGGCTCCGGGAAGCCCTCCTCGCGGAGGATCTCGTAGCCGAGGACGCCATGGCGGATGTAGTTGCGGTGATCGAGCCGACCGGCTCGGTCGTAGAGCCGGTAGACGCCGATGTCGTGGAGCAGGGCGCCGACACGGACGAGGTCGGCGTCGAGAGGGTGGGCACTTCGTGCCGCAAGCTGTGCGGCGATGCCGCAGACGATTTCGCAGTGGGTGAGAACGAGGTCCAGCGCCTCGTGCGACGGCGCGTATTTCTCGTGCAGCGCGCGTACCTCATTGACCGTCGGAAGAACCACTCCGGCAGCGTACGGTCGTGACCCTCTTCGACGCTGAACCTCCGGCATACGGAGGCTTTGTGGAGTAGAGCCGATGTCCGGGGGCACTCGGATCTGCGGAAAGCACAGGGCGCGAAAGTGCGCCGAGAAGTGGAGCTCCATCATCAAGTACGCCTACATCAGGGGAATGTGATGACGAGTTACGGCAATCCTTCCGCCACTTCCGGATCGCGCACCAACGGTCTGGCCATCGCCAGCCTTGTCTGCGGAATCATCGGAATCTTCTTCTTCAACGTGATCCTCGGGCCACTGGCCATCGTGCTGGGTGCGGTCGGCCTGCGGCAGGCGGGGGTGAAGGGCGGCGGCGGCTTGGCCAAGGCCGGCATCGTCCTCGGGGTCGTGGACCTGATCATCTTCGCGGTGCTGATCGCCGTGGCCGCGTCCAACGGCGGTTTCACCTGGTACGTCGGAGGCTGACCGGCGAGGGTCGGACGAGGACACTCGTCCCTCGGTATGCGTGAACGGCTCGGCACATGCCGAGCCGTTCACGCGTACCTCCGGGCAGGCTCGGGCGGGTTGGCCGGTTGGGCGGAGGGCGCCGGTCAGCCGAGCATAAGCGGCAATCTCCCGGCCAGCGAGCCCAGTTCGGCACGCTGCCCGTCCGTCGGTGCCCGGCGCCCCGCACCGATCAGTAGCACGTCCTCGTCGGTGAAGGACGCGGGGAACGCCGCTCCGGCGATCCGTTCCAGTGCCGCGCGGGAGTGGGCCAGGCTTTCCGAGGACGGGCCGGGGACCGTCGGCAGGTGGGCCGTCAGGTCCAGGTGGTGGAGGGTCCATTCCAGGACGTACGCCGTGAGGTAGTCGGCGACCGTGAGGACCTGGCCCTGGGTGGTCACCCGGGCCGTGGGGTCGGCGAGTCCGGCCGCTCGGCCCGCCGCCGCGCCCACGTCGTCCAGGTGGAACTTGAGGAGGGCCGGGTCCTCGTACGCCGCCGCCAGGCGGACCGTCAGGGCGGCGAGGGGGTCCTCGCCGGTCGGAGGGTCGTTCGTGACCTGCCAGTACGTCGTCGCGTCGGCCGTCAGGGGCGCGGTGCCGGCGGGGGTGGCCAGCGTGATCAGGACGTCCTGCGCGTCGATGATGAGGTGGCAGACGAGGTCCCTCACCAGCCAGCCCGCGCAGCCCGACGGCTGTTCGAAGTCCTTGTCCGCGAGGTCGGCCACCGCCGCGCGCAACGCTGCCCAGGAAGCTGCGAAAAGGTCCACCCCCGCAAGGTAGTTCAAAGCATTGACCCTTCGCCGGGAGCGCGCTTTCATCGTGCTCCTGTTGAAGGGGGAACCAGTGAAGAGACCTGTGTTACGTGTGCTGGCGCATGCCGTCGGTGCCGTTCTGGTGGCTGTGGGCGTGACGTCCGTGTCGTCCGCGTCCGCCGTCGCCCAGGACGAGTCGCCGAGCGTCGTGCCGACCACCCAGCGGATCAGTGTGGCCCCGGACGGCGTCACCGGCGGCAACGGGCACTCCACCGACCCGGTCGTCAGCGCCGACGGGCGTGTCGTGGCCTTCGTATCGTCCGCGACCAACCTGGGGCCGACGACCGATGTGCGCAACAGCGTCTACTACCGGACGGGGCCCGGGGAGCCGCTGCAACGCGTGGTCGTGCCGGGGGAGACCACCTCCACGCCACAACTGTCCGAGTCCGGGCGGTACTTGACCTTCGGGTCCTACTCGACGGCGACCGCCACCTCCTCCGTCCACCTCATGGATCTGAGCACCGGCACCATCGAGCGTCTGACGCCCGCGACGGTCGACGGCTACCAGCTGTCGTACGGCATCGCGCCGGTCAGCGCCGACGGGCGGTACGTCGCCTTCGTCGCCCGGTACGCCGCCGAGCCGCAGGGCTCGTTCCCCTGCCGGGTCATGCTGCTGGACCGGAAGACGCAGGAGGTGCGGCGGGTCAGCCGGGAGTCCGACGGCTCCAAGACCTACTACCGGTGCGAGCAGATCGCGATGAGCGCGAACGGGCGCAAGGTCGCCTACCTGGAGGGGTACACCGGGCCCGGCACCGGCGATCAGGGCGACATCCTGGTCTACGACCGGCGCAGCGGGCGTACCGTGCACGCCGACGCCACCCCCGACGGGACGCCCGCCAGTACCTCGTCCTTCGCTCCCGTGCTCAGCGGCGACGGCTCCAAGGTCGGCTTCAACTCGGCGGCCGACAACCTCGTCCCTGACGGCGACACCAACAACGGCGTGAACGCCTTCGTCCGCGACCTGCGGACCGGCAAGCTCCAGCGGTACGACGGCCACGCCCCCACCGACCTCACGCTGCTGTCCGACCTGTCCGTCGACGGCTCCAAGCTGCTGCTCAACACGGCGGACGCGAACCGTACCTCCCTCGGGCTGATCCTGCGCGATCTGTGCACCGGGGAGGAACAGTTGCTGTCCCCAGGGCAGGACGGCAAGCCCGTCACGGTGGGCGACGCGGCGCTGAGCGGGGACGAGTCGACGGTCGTCTTCGAGTCGTACCACCCGGGGCTCGTCCCCGAGGACAACAACCTGATCGGGGACGTGTTCGTCCGCGCCGTGGGGGCCGCCCTCAGTCCGTAGCCCGGAGCGTCCCCACCACCCCGGCCAACCGCGCCCACTCCTTCCTCGGCAGGGCGTCGCCCTCCCGCCCGTCCAGTACCTGCAGCGCCACGTGGTCCGCTCCCGCCGCGTGGAACTCGTCCACCCGCGCCCGGATCCGCTCGTCCTCGCCCCACGCGTACACCGCGTCGATCAGGCGGTCGCTGCCCCCGTCCTCCAGCTCCGCCTCGGTGAAGCCGAGGCGGAGGAAGGTGTTCGTGTAGTTCGGGAGGGTCAGGTAGAACGCGAGGTGGGCCCGGGCGATCGTCCGGGCGCGGTCGGCGTCGGGCTCCAGGATCACCTTCAGCTCGGGGGCCAGGAGCGGGCCCGTGCCCAGCGCCTCGCGGGCCTGTGCCGTGTGTTCCGGCGTCACCAGGTACGGGTGCGAGCCGGCCGCCCGGTCGCGGGAGAGGCGGAGCATCTTCGGGCCCAGCGCGGCCAGCACCCGGCGGTTGGCGGGGACCCCGGCCGCGTCCAGGGCGTCCAGGTAGTCGACCATCGCGGCGTACGGGCGCCTATACTGCTCCGCGAGCTTCGCGTGGCTCACGCCCAGGCCGAGCAGGAAGCGGCCGGGGTGGGAGGCGTCCAGCTCGGCGAACCGGGAGGCCGTGTCGGCGGCCTCGTGCTGCCAGATGCTCTGGATGCCGGTGGCGACGGTGATCCGGGACGTGGCCTCGACCAGGGGCACGGCGTGCCCGACCGACGTGCTGCCGCCGAGCCAGATCGCGCCGAAGCCGAGCTCCTCCAACTCGGCTGCCGCTTCGGTGAGTTCACCACGTCGAGCGGGATCCTCCGCCCGCAGTCCTCTGCTCCAGATGCCGTATCGACCCAGGTTCTGATTCGCCATGCAAACGCCAACCGGTCCGCCTCGGTGATCTATTCCGGGCGATCCGTCGACATCAATCGTGTCGCATCCATTGACGCCCCTCCTGCCTCAGCTTTACCTTCTGGCCGAAGTTACGCACAACGTTCGCAATATCGAACAATCTGTTCCCTCGACAACCCCCTCGACAACCCCCTCCAC
>NZ_JARGEE010000594.1:0-4398 GCF_033794485.1 Streptomyces sp. MB09-02B | reverse complement strand
GGACGGCGGGGAGGGGCTTGCGGGGGGCCTTCTTCTGCCGGGGCGTGTGCGCCCGGCGTGCGGGCTCGTCCTCGGCCTGCTCCTTGCCGCGGCCGGGCTGGTTGCAGGAGATCGTGCGGGTGATGATCCGGCCGCCGGGGACGCGTTCGCGTTCGCGGCGCAGATAGCCGTGGGTCTCCAGCTCGCGCAGGGCGGCGGCGATACGGGTCGTGCCCTCCTGGAAGCGGCCGGCGAGCGTCCTGATGTCGACGCGGGCGCCCTTGGGGAGCGACTGGATGTGCGCGGCCAGCCCGATCGCGACGAGGGACAGCTCGGGGTGCTGGGCGAGGTGGTTGCCGATCACCGTGAAACGGGTGGTGTGGCGGGTGTGGTCGTGGGTCAGGCCGCCGCCGTACGGGCTCTGCCGTTTCGGGTGCTTGTTGTCGGCAAGCCGGGCACGGGCGCGCGAGGGCGCGCTAGGGTTCTGCGTATCCATCGGGAAGGGCTGCTTCCTTGGTGGTCAGGCCCTCGCACTGGGATTGCCGTCCCGGCGGGGGCCGTCGTATGTCTGCGGTTGTTGTGCGGTGTCGTGCTGCGCCGAGCGTAGGTCAGGTGACCGCTCCCGAATCCAGCCAAGTGGGCGATGTTCACCCGCGAGGGTGAGGCGGCCCGCTGAGCGGGAGGAGGGGTGGGGTTTGGCGGGGTTCTTTCACCCTTGAGTTCTTTGGTGGTGACAGCCCGTGGCACCGGAGCGTGGATTTTTGGGTGCCGGTGGAAGGGTGACTTCGGCTCAGACGGTCTAGCGCGGCGGGCGCCCGGGAGTGGTTCCCCAACGGTCGGAGGGGGCTTCGACGAGGAGGAGGCCCCGGCCGGACTCGGACTCGGCCTCGGGGCGGTGCGTTGGGCGCGGGGCAGTCGTTCACTGCGGGTGTCCGTGACCTCGATACGGAGAGCGCGGCCGATCACGTAGAGCATGGGTCGAAGTCCCGGCCCGGTACGCGTTCGTGCGTCGCGGCGTTGGCCGCCGGCTCGGCGAGGTTGGCGTCAGCAGTGGAACGTCTGCTGGAGGTGGGGCGCTTGCACAACGTCGTGCTTCAAATGATGAGGACGCGCCTCCTTCAGCTCGCGCTCACAGCGTCCGCCTGGGCGGACTTCGTGGCGTACGCGGCCGGGGGCTGACCGTCCCGGCGGGGTGGGGGAACCGTCCCGTCGGCGACCAGTTCCGCCACCGTGTCACCGTGGTTGCGGACCAGGTAGTCCATCGCGTGTTCGGTGGAGGACTGGTACTCCAGCTGCTCGCCGTAGAAGCGGAGCCGGGTCTCGCAGTCCTGGACCAGTTCACCCCAGGTGCGTACCCAGATCCGGTACGTCGGCTGGTTGAGGGCGCAACCGGGGGGATTGTGGGGTTGGTGGGACAGCTCGCGGAGCGTGTCGGTCATGTCGTTGCCGACCAGCCAGAAGTCCCACGTCGTACGGGTGTCCCGGAATCGGTCGTCCTTGCGGACGGCTTGCGCGTAGCTGCTGAGCTGCTCGAACTCGGCTGATCCCAATACGAGTCCGGGGCGCTTCAACTCGATCACCAGATGGTGCCGCTCGTCGTGTCGGTGACGGGACGCGCGCGACAGCATGAGGTCGATGATTCCGCGGCGCCCGTCGGGCCGTAGGACCTGAGGGCCCGCGGGGTCCTCGCGGCCGAGCAGGTGGCAGTGCTGTCGCAGGACCTCGGTGAGGCTTCGATCGCTCACATGCAGGCCGTACTCCTCACCGAAGACCCAGCACTCGTTCTCCAGGATTCGGTGGAGTTCGGAGCGTTCCTTCACGCGGTTCTTGGCTTCGGGGTCGAAGACGAGGTGCTCCAGCGCCGCCAGGAAGTCCAGGCGGCTCGTCGCGGCCGTCGAGGCCTTGACCAGGGCCGACAAGGGAGTGCGGTCGAGAAGTCGGTTGAGCTGCTCCCGTTCCTGCTTGGAGAGGTTGAACAGTTCCTCGGCGATCCGCAGCACGTCCGAGGGCTCGTGTGCGAGCACGGACCGAAGCAGGGCGAACGTCGTCCTGCGCGTCCCGGTGGACTTGGGCAGGTGACGGAAGACGGTCGTAGCCACGGCGTCGAACGTCTCGCGTTCAGTGCGTTCGCGCGCGCCCGCAGGTTGCCCCTCGTACGGGTAGATGCCCTCCCGGCGCCATTCCGTGACCTGTTCCCGCCGTCGTTCGTCCACGCGCGCGCGAAAGTGAGCCTTGAGCTGGTCGCGGGCAGCCGTGAGCACCTCGGTGAGCGGCCCATGCGCCGCCCAGTCGGTGAAGGCGAGGTCCCCGGAATCGACGTCGTCGAAGCCGGACCAGCTGAGATGTGCCGTGAACTCGAAGCCCGGGGCCTGGATGCCTGGCTTGAGCTGTGCCTGTGACATGCCTTCGCCGTCGCAGAGGAAGAGCGCGCGGGTGACGGGCCTGCGCCACTCGACTACCTTGAGACGTGCAGGGTCGCCGCTCCAGCCGGCGGGGGAGGGCAAGACGTAGTCGCGTACATGCGCCTGTTCGGCGGCGGGGTCGAGGTCGTGGCCGTCGTACTCGATCCGGACGTCCGGGTACTTCTCCAGGTACGTGGCGAACGCGGTGGTGAGCGATGACCGGGCCCGCTCGTCGGCCAGGATGTCCAGCTGCTCGTCCCCGCCGAACGCCTCGAACAGCGTGCCGTTGGGGTCGGTGGTGGGCTCCGGGTCGCCGATGTCGAACTCGTCCATCGAGCGCTGGTCCGCCTCTATCACCAGCTGCTGCCTGCCCTCGAGCGTGTCGCTGACGCTGGTCCAGCGCACCTGGGTACCGAGGGCGAAGGCACGCACCAGGCCGCGCCCGTTCTTGCCGTGCAGGGCACGCTTCTTGACGGGGCTGCCCTGCGCGCGCTTCTTCCAGGAGGCACCGATCGGCCGGAAGTACTCCTCGCAGTGCTCGGCAGACATCCCGCTGCCGTCGTCCTGGACGCGGACCCGGTCCACACCGCCCAGGTCGTTGCGCTCCAGCGAGACGACCACCTGTCCGGCGTCGGCGTCGACGGCGTTCCAGATCAGCTCCTCGACCGCGCCGATCGGATCGCGCAGCCGCGCCAGCTCCGCGACGTGCTCCCGGCTGGTCTCCAGCCGCACCTTCACCATGACGTCGGTTTCTCCGGTTCTGTCATGCATCCCTGATCGAGGGCAAAGTCTGCCCTCTCCGGTGGGTTTGACGTGTGAAATCGCCGCGAGATCACTCTTGGTACTCTGCCGCCTCCGTATCAGGACATCCATGCGAAGAGGTGTGAATGAAGTCAGGCAGACGGTCCGTCGCGGTGGCCACGCTCGTGGGGGCGCTCGGGCTCTCGGTGCTGAACGCGCCGGCGGCGAACGCGGCGGACACCGGTATCACCGTGTCGGACATCGTCATCAACAAGGGCAAGCCGATCGTGGTGGGTACGTCGAAGGAGGTGGCGCCTCCGATCTCCTTCAACATCGCCCTGCCGGCCGGGCAGAGCACCGCGAAGCCCTCCGGCTACACCGCGCACCCCTTCATCTACCGCGGCAAGCTGAAGACGGCCGTCGACACCGGCGACGGCTACATAGGCCCCGGGATCTACACCTGCTTCGAGGTCGACGCGAAGCACGCCCGCTGCGAGGGTGAGTTCCACATCGACCCGCACCCGAGCCGGAAGCAGGTCAACACCAACGCCGCCGCCACGACCTGGAAGGTCGCCGTCGCACTGCGCCTGTGGAAGTCCAACGGCGGTCTCAAGACCGAGGAGTACGAGACCCGGTCCAAGACCGTGCAGCTCAAGCGCGTGGCCAGGGCGACCGTCGGTGCCACGCCGGAGACGGTCACCGAGGGGAAGAAGATCACCGTCATGGGCAAGCTGACCCGGGCGAACTGGAGCACCAAGAAGTACGGCGGCTACAGCGGCCGTACGGTCAGCCTCCAGTACCGCGCCTCGGACGCCACCTCGTTCAAGACGGTCAAGAAGGTCACCACCAGCAGCACCGGCGGCCTGAAGACCACGGTCAACGCCTCCGCCGACGGCTTCTACCGCTGGGTGTACTACGGCAACACCACGACCGGCACCGCCACCAGCCCGGCCGCCTACGTCGACGTGCGCTGACCCTCCGACTCGCCGCCGGGGTGTTCAGCGGAGCGTCGGGACCTCGCCCCCCTCCGCCCGCGTCAGCGTGACCCCCGCCAGACCGCGCAGCCTGCGTTCCGCCACGGCGGTCAGCGCGGCGGCGGTCGGCGGGGTCCCACCCAGGCCGATGGCATAGCGGACGGGGTCCGTGGTGAAGGGGCGGGGCCAGGCGTGGCAGTCGGGGGCCAGTTCCGCGAGGTCCGTGATCCTGACTCTTATACACATATCCGCGCCACCGAGACAGGCCGAGAACCGGTATGCCGTCCACTGCCAGAAAAAAA
>NZ_JARGEE010000593.1:0-4411 GCF_033794485.1 Streptomyces sp. MB09-02B | reverse complement strand
CATCAACACCCCCGCCCCCTCCCCCAGCTCCTCCGAAGGCACCACCAGGAGGCCCAGTTCGGCGGACGAGGCCAGGAGGCGGTGGGTCGGGAGGATGCGGACCGTGTAGCCGAAGGAGCCCGTGCGGTCCAGGGAGAGCGGGCCCTCGTAGATCCAGCGGCCCTCGTCGTCGGGGCCGCTCGCCGGCTTCAGCGGGACGCAGGTCGCGTCCGTGATGCGGTCCTCGCCGTCCACCCGGCCGGAGACGGCCTGCACCTCGACGTCGTCCGGGACCAAATCGCCCAGGCCCACCCGGACGCGCAGCACCAGCGTCGCGCCCAGCTCGGCGGCCGTGCTGAGCGGGGCCGCCGAGGTCTCCACGTGGTCCACGCTCACCCGGTGCCAGGCACCCCGCACCCGCCCCTTCCACTCGGACAGTTCGCGGGCCACATCCGGGGTCAGCGACCGGTGGGCGCGGGCGGCCGGCGTGTAGAGGCGGTCGACGTACTCCCGCACCATACGGCCCGCCAGCACCTTCGGCCCCAGATGCGTGAGCGTCTCGCGGACCATCTCGATCCAGCGGTCGGGCAGCCCGCCCTGGCCCCGCTCGTAGAAGCGGGGGGCCACCCGCCGCTCCAGCAGGTCGTAGAGGGCGGCCGCCTCCACGTCGTCGCGGCGGTCCTGGTCCTCGTCGGACGCCGTGCCGTCCGCCGTCGGGATCGCCCAGCCGAAGTCGGGCCGGAACCATTCGTCCCACCAGCCGTCCAGCACGGACAGATTGAGACAGCCGTTCAGCGCCGCCTTCATGCCGGACGTACCGCACGCCTCCAGCGGGCGCAGGGGGTTGTTCAGCCACACGTCGCAGCCCGGGTACAGCTTCTGCGCCATCGCCATGCCGTAGTCGGGCAGGAACACGATCCGGTGGCGGACGCGCGGGTCGTCCGCGAACCGCACCAGCTCCTGGATCAGGCGCTTTCCGCCGTCGTCCGCCGGGTGTGCCTTGCCCGCGATCACGATCTGGATCGGCCGCTCCGGGTGGAGCAGCAGATCCATCAGGCGGTCCTGGTCGCGCAGCATCAGGGTGAGGCGCTTGTAGGAGGGGACGCGACGGGCGAAGCCGATCGTCAGGACGTCCGGGTCCAGCACGCCCTCGATCCAGCCGAGTTCGGCCGTGCCGGCGCCGCGCTGCCGCCAGGAGGCGTGCAGACGTTCCCGTACCTCGACGACCAGTTGTTCGCGCAGGTCGCGGCGGAGGTCCCAGATGTCCTGGTCGGGGATGTCGCCGACGGCGTCCCAGCGTTCGGAGCCGCCGACCGACATGGCGTCCTCGGTCCGTTCGGCGCCGATCTGGCGGGCGCCGAGCCGGAAGACCTCCGGGGCCACCCAGGTCGGGGCGTGCACGCCGTTCGTCACCGAGGTGATCGGGACCTCGTCCGGGTCGAAGCCCGGCCACAGGCCGGAGAACATCTCCCGGCTGACCTGCCCGTGCAGCAGCGAGACCCCGTTGGCGCGCTGGGCGAGCCGGAGCCCCATCACCGCCATGTTGAAGACGTTCGGGTCGCCACCCGGGTACGTCTCCATGCCGAGGCCCAGGATGCGGCCCACGTCGATGCGCGGCAGTTCGGCGTCGGGGCCGAAGTGGCGGGCGACCAGTTCTCGGTCGAAGCGGTCGATGCCGGCCGGGACGGGCGTGTGCGTGGTGAAGACGGTGCCGGAGCGGACCGCTTCCAGGCCGGCGTCGAAGTCGAGCCCCTCGTCGCCGAGTTCGGCGATGCGTTCCAGGCCGAGAAAGCCGGCGTGGCCCTCGTTGGTGTGGAAGACCTCGGGCCCGGCGTGGCCGGTGAGCCGGCAGTACGTGCGCACCGCCCGGACACCCCCTATGCCGAGCAGCATCTCCTGGAGGAGCCGGTGTTCGCTGCCGCCGCCGTAGAGCCGGTCGGTCACCCCGCGTTCGCCGAGGTCGTTCTCCTCGACGTCCGAGTCGAGCAGCAGCAGCGGCACCCGGCCGACCTGGGCCTCCCAGATCCGGGCGTGCAGCCGGCGGCCGCCGGGGAGCGCCAGGCCGACCTGAGCCTGGGTACCGTCGGGCTCCTGCAGCGGCACCAGGGGCAGTTCGTTCGGGTCGAGCACCGGGTAGTGCTCCTGCTGCCAGCCGTCCCGGGACAGGGACTGCCGGAAGTAGCCGTGCCGGTAGAGCAGGCCGACGCCGATCAGCGGGACACCGAGGTCGCTGGCCGCCTTCAGATGGTCGCCGGCGAGGATGCCGAGGCCGCCGGAGTACTGCGGCAGCGCCGCCGTGATGCCGAACTCGGGCGAGAAGTAGGCGATGGCGGCCGGGAGTTCGGAGTTCTGCGCCTGCCCCTGGTACCAGCGGTCGCCGGTGACGTAGTCGCGCAGGTCGTCGGCGGCGGCGGTCAGCCGGCGCAGGAAGCGCCGGTCCTCTGCGAGTTCGGCCAGACGCCGGACGGAGACGGAGCCGAGGAGCCGTACGGGGTCGCCGCCGACGGCGGTCCAGCGCTCGGGGTCGACCGACTGGAAGAGGTCACGGGTCTCCGGGTGCCAGGACCAGCGCAGATTGCGCGCCAGTTCGCTGAGCGGATGGAGGGGTTCGGGCAGGACGGGTCGGACGGTGAATCTGCGGATGGCCTTCACAGAGGATTCCACCTTCGCGCCAGGACGTACGGGCCGGGGGACGCACTCCGCTGTGCGCCGTTCGTCACCCCCCGACGGTAGCGGCGCGGGGCCGTGACAACTACGGCGCGTCCCTCCGTATGCAATTACGGCGCATCCGTACCCCGTCCGCCCGGCGGGGCAGTCCGCCCCGGGCCGTTCAGTCCTGAATTCGTCGCAACCCGTCAGCAACCTTCCCATGTACCCCACGGGTGATATTGGCCGATTCCACCTCTCTGCGCGGCCTTGTGGCGCTTCACCCCGCACGAGAGGCTTCCGGTGAACCCCGGTGTGGGAGCGCCGGGTCGAGGAGGGGGTTCTCAGACATGCACCAGCCGGCAGAGGTGAGAAACAGGGGTGCGCGCCGGGCGGGTGGGCTCACGGCGGTGATGACGGCCGCGGTGCTTTCGGCCATCACCCTGCCCGCGCACGCCGCACCGGAGGGGTACGTCCACGGCGCCGGTGGCCCCGGTTCCGTCAACGGCAGTTACATCGTCACCCTCGAACCGGGAACGGAGGCCCCGTCGACGGCGGGAACGGGCATAGCGTCGAAGTACGGGGCGAAAATACGCCACATGTACGGCAGCGCCCTGAACGGCTACTCCGTGACAGCCGGTGAGAAACAGGCCAGGCGGCTCGCGGCGGACCCGCGCGTGGCATCGGTCGTCCAGGACACGAAGGTCACCTACACCGGCAGCCGTCCCGACCCGCCCTCCTGGGGCCTGGACCGCGTCGACCAGCCGGACCTGCCGCTCGACAAGAGCTACACCTGGCCGGAGTCGGCGGGCAGGGGCGTCACCCTGTACGTGATCGACACCGGCGTACGGATCACCCACAAGGACTTCGGCGGACGGGCGAGCAACGGCTGGGACTTCGTGGAGAACGACCGCACGGCGCAGGACGGCAACGGCCACGGCACCCATGTAGCGGGCACCGTCGCCGGTACCGCGTACGGGGTCGCCAAGAAGGCGAAGGTCGTCGCCGTCCGCGTGCTCGACGGCGCGGGCGGGGGGACGACCGCCCAGGTCATCGCGGGTGTCGACTGGGTCACCGAGCACGCGAGGAAGCCGGCCGTGGCCAATATGAGCCTCGCCGGTCTCGGCAACACCCAACTCGACGCGGCCGTGCGCAACTCCATAGCCTCCGGCGTCACCTACACGGTGGCCGCGGGCAACGACGGGCGTGCCGCGGGCCTCTACTCGCCCGCCCGCGTCAAGCAGGCGATCACCGTCGGCGCCACCGACCGCAAGGACGTCCGCGCCGATTTCTCGAACTGGGGGCCGAGCCTGGACCTGTTCGCCCCCGGCAGGTCCATCACCTCGGCCTCCCACCGGAGCGACACCGCGAAGGCGACGCACTCCGGTACGTCCATGGCCGCGCCGCACGCGGCGGGCGCGGCGGCCCTGTATCTGGCCGACCGTCCACGGGCCGCTCCGGTGGAGGTGGCCAAGGCGTTGGTCAAGGATGCGGTTTCGGGCAAGGTCAAGGACAGATATCCGGGCTCCCCGAACAGGCTTCTCCTCGTCGACCGCCTGTAGGAGCCCGTAACACCACTGGTGAGCGGGGCTTTACCGAGAGCGACTACAGTGACCGGCCTCGCCCCCTTCGGACGAGGCCGGTCTTGTGTGTAGACATACGCGTGAGTAGTTAACAAAGTGCCGGAATGCCCACCCGCACTGTGTGGGAAGGCTCCACCGGTACGTCCCGCTGCATTCCCCTGCCCCCCGCTACACACACGAACACCCGGAGACAGCGATAGCGA
>NZ_JARGEE010000592.1:0-4412 GCF_033794485.1 Streptomyces sp. MB09-02B | reverse complement strand
CCTTCCCTCCCTCCCTCGACGAGGAGATCGACCGTGACACACGAGGTACGCGCCGTCGTCGCCCGCAAGAAGGGCGCCCCGGTCTCGGTGGAGACCGTCCTGGTGCCGGACCCCGGCCCCGGTGAGGCGCTGGTGCGGGTGCAGGCCTGCGGGGTCTGCCACACCGACCTGCACTACCGGGAGGGCGGGATCAACGACGAGTTCCCGTTCCTGCTCGGCCACGAGGCGGCGGGCGTGGTGGAGTCGGTCGGCGAGGGCGTCACCGACGTCGCCCCCGGCGACTTCGTCATCCTCAACTGGCGCGCCGTCTGCGGCACCTGTCGTGCCTGTCGCAGGGGCAGGCCCTGGTACTGCTTCGCCACGCACAACGCCACCCAGCCGATGACCCTGGCGGACGGCACCCCGCTCGCCCCGGCCCTCGGTATCGGGGCCTTCGCCGAGAAGACCCTGGTCGCCGCCGGGCAGTGCACCAAGGTGGACTCCATGGCCTCGCCGGCCGCCGCCGGACTCCTCGGCTGCGGTGTGATGGCCGGGTTCGGCGCCGCGGTCAACACCGGGGGCGTGGGACGCGGCGACTCCATCGCGGTGATCGGCTGCGGCGGCGTGGGCATGGCCGCGATCGCGGGTGCCAAGGTCGCCGGAGCCGGCCGCATCATCGCCGTCGACGTCGACGAACGGAAGCTGAAGTGGGCCGAGCAGTTCGGCGCCACCGACACCGTCGACTCCTCGAAGACCGACGCCGTCGAAGCGATCCGCGAGCTCACCGGCGGCTTCGGCGCCGATGTCGTCGTGGACGCGGTGGGCCGACCCGAGACCTTCAAGCAGGCCTTCTACGCCCGCGACCTGGCCGGCACCGCCGTCCTCGTCGGCGTCCCCACCCCCGAGCTGAAGCTCGAGCTGCCCCTCCTCGACGTCTTCGGCCGCGGCGGCGCCCTGAAGTCGTCCTGGTACGGCGACTGCCTGCCCTCCCGCGACTTCCCCGCCCTGATCGACCTCTACCTCCAGGGCCGCTTCGACCTGGGCGAGTTCGTCACCGAGACCATCGGCCTGGACGACGTCGAGGCCGCCTTCGCCAAGATGCACCACGGCGAGGTCCTGCGTTCGGTGGTGGTCCTGTGACCGCCCGCGTCGAGCGCCTCGTCACCTCCGGCACGTTCGAACTGGACGGCGGCACCTGGGACGTCGACAACAACGTCTGGCTGATCGGCGACGACGAGGAGGTCCTCGTCGTCGACGCCGCCCACGACGCGGACGTCATCGCCGCCGCCGTCGGCGACCGCCGCCTGGTCGCCATCGTGTGCACCCACGCCCACAACGACCACGTCAACGCCGCCCCGGCCCTGGCCGCCCGCCACGGCGCGCCGATCCTGCTCCACCCCGCCGACACCGTCCTGTGGAAGATGGCCCACGGCGAGGGGGCGCCCGACTTCCGTGAACTGACTGCGGGCGAGACCCTGCACGTCGCCGGCGTCGAGCTGACGGTGCTGCACACCCCCGGCCACTCGCCCGGCGCGGTCTGCCTCCACGCCCCCGCGCTGAACGCCCTGTTCTCCGGCGACACCCTCTTCCAGGGCGGCCCCGGGGCAACCGGCCGCTCCTTCTCCGACTTCGGCACCATCATCGCCTCCCTCCGGGACCGGCTGCTGACGCTCCCCGCCGGCACCACCGTCCACACCGGTCACGGCGACACCACCACCATCGGGGCGGAGGCGCCCCACCTCGACGAGTGGATCGCCCGCGGCCACTGAACCGCCTGCCACCGCTTCCCGAATTTTTCCGAAGGTGACCCGATGACCCTCACGAATCTGCCGCCCAGCCTGATCCCCACGCTGTCCGGCGAGTACTACACGGACCCCGGAGTCTTCGCCCAGGAGCAGGAGCGGGTCTTCGAGGCCATGTGGTTCTGCGTGGCCCGCGCCTCCGAGCTGGCGAAGCCCGGTGCTTTCCGCACCTACCAGGTCGGCCGCGAGAGCGTCCTCGTCTCCCGCTCCCGGGACGGCTCGATCAAGGCCTTCCTCAACATCTGCCGGCACCGCGGCGCCAAGCTCTGCCTGGAGGAGTCCGGCGAGGTCAAGCGGGCCTTCCAGTGCCCGTACCACGCCTGGACGTACGGCCTGGACGGCAAGCTGATCGCCGCGCCGAACCTGACCTCGATGCCGGACATCGACCGCACCGAGTACGGCCTGGTCAACGTCCATGTGCGGGAGTGGCTCGGCTATGTGTGGGTGTGCCTGGCCGACGAGCCGCCCTCCTTCGAGGCCGACGTGCTGGGCGCGGTCGTCGAGCGGCTCGGCGACGTCGAGTCGATCGAGCGGTACGACGTCGACAACCTGTCCGTGGGGCGCCGGATCACGTACGACGTGAAGGCGAACTGGAAGCTGATCATCGAGAACTTCATGGAGTGCTATCACTGCGCCACGATCCATCCCGAACTGACCGAGGTGCTGCCGGAGTTCGCGGACGGGTACGCCGCGCAGTACTACGTGGGCCACGGCGCGGAGTTCGGCGAGGAGGTCCAGGGGTTCACGGTCGACGGCTCCGAGGGGCTGGACCGCATCCCGGGCGTCGCCGAGGACCAGGACCGCCGCTACTACGCGATCACCGTCCGGCCGCAGGTCTTCATCAACCTCGTGCCCGACCACGTCATCTTCCACCGCATGTACCCGATGGCGGCGGACCGCACGATCGTCGAGTGCGACTGGCTGTACCTGCCGCACGTCGTCGAGAGCGGCAAGGACGTGGAGCGTTCGGTGGAGCTCTTCCACCGGGTGAACCAGCAGGACTTCGACGCCTGCGAGCGCACCCAGCCGGCGATGAGCTCGAAGGCCTACGCCAAGGGCGGTGTGCTGGTGCCCAGCGAGCACCACATCGGCGAGTTCCACACCTGGCTGCAGAACAAGCTCGATGTCGGACCCGCGCACTGACCCGGTCCCGGCCCCTTGACACCTCAGAAATCCACCGAAACCATGTTGCACATAACGCGCGTCGTTGTGCGATGTGAGACATCCCCTCGTCTGGAGCCCGCATGAGGAGCATCACCGTCGTCGGAGCGTCGCTGGCGGGCCTGAGCACGGTCCGCGCGCTGCGCGCAGAGGGATACGACGGCGAGATCGTCGTCGTGGGGGAGGAGCGCCACACTCCCTACGACCGTCCGCCGCTGTCCAAGGACTTCCTCAAGGGCGAGCTCGACGCCGACGCGCTCGCCCTCGGCGACCCCGACGAGTACGCCGACCTGGACGTGCACTGGCTGCTCGGGGAACGGGCGGTGCGCCTCGACCCCGCCACCCGGACCGTCACCCTGACCGGGGGCCGTCAGGTGCGCACCCACGGCGTGGTCGTCGCCACCGGCGCGAGCCCGCGCACCCTCCCCGGCTCCGACGGGCTGGCCGGCGTCCACACCCTGCGCACCCTGGACGACGCCCTGGCCCTGCGGTCGGAGCTGCTGACCGGCCTGCCCAGGCTCGTCGTCATCGGCGCCGGTTTCATCGGCGCCGAGGTGGCCTCCACCGCCCACCGGCTCGGACTGCACGTCACCGTCGTCGAGGCGGCCGACGTGCCGCTGGAGCGCCAACTCGGCCGCGAGATGGGCCTGGTCTGTTCCTCCCTGCACACCGACCACGGCGTCGACCTGCTGTGCGGCACCGGCGTCGCCGAACTCCTCGGCGAGGACCGGGCCACCGGTGTACGGCTGGCGGACGGCCGGGTGCTGCCCGCCGACGTCGTCGTGGTCGGCGTGGGGGTACGGCCCAACACCGACTGGCTCGCCGGCTCCGGGGTGCTCGTGGACGACGGCGTGGTGTGCGACACCGGCTGCGCGACCACCGTCCCGGGCGTCGTCGCCGTCGGCGACGTGGCCCGCTGCCCTCACCCGTTCACCGGACGGCACGCCCGCGTCGAGCACTGGAGCAGCGCCACCGAGCAGGCGAAGACCGCTGCCCGCACCCTGCTGACCGGCGTGTCCGCGCCCGCCCCGCTCACCGCCCCCTACTTCTGGTCCGACCAGTACCGCACCCGCATCCAGCTCGCCGGGTACGTCGCCCCGGGCGCCGTGCCCGAGGTCGTCGAGGGCGACATCAACAGCCGTACTTTCACGGCCGTCTACCGGTACGGGGGCGACCCCGTGGCCGTGCTCTCCCTCAACCAGCCGAAGTTCTTCAACCGGCTCCGCCGCACGCTCGTCCCCGTCGCCGCGGTCGCCGTGTCCTGAGCGGCCCGCTCGGGAGCGTCCCGCCCTCACCTCCTCCCTCCGGAACCCGCACAGGAGACCGCTGATGACCCTGTTCAACCAGTCCCTGCACGACCTCGACCCCGAGGTCGCCGCCGCCGTCGACGCCGAGCTGAACCGCCAGCAGTCCACCCTGGAGATGATCGCCTCGGAGAACTTCGCTCCGGTGGCGGTCATGGAGGCGCAG
>NZ_JARGEE010000591.1:0-4425 GCF_033794485.1 Streptomyces sp. MB09-02B | reverse complement strand
GATGGGGAAGCGTGGGGTTCAGTCGGCGGACGGCGGACGGCTGGTGACTGGTGACTGGTGACCGGCATCGGTACTGCGGCTACGGGGAACCGGAGTTGGAGCGTGTGGCCCGGATCAGCCACAGGGTGGCTGCCAGGCAGACGGCCGAGACCGCGCCGAGCAGCAGCGGGACCGCGCGTACACCGGACCACTCGATGACCTTGCCGAGCGCCGGGCCCGCCGCCACTCCGCCGAACATGGAGGCGGCGATGACGAGCGCTCCGGCGCGGCGGGCCCGGGGTGCGGCCGCGTTCAGCCAGGGCAGGCCGGTGGGGAAGATGGGCGCGATGAACAGGCCCACGCCGGCGTAGGCGTAGGGGGCGAGCGAGGGCACCGAGGCCAGCAGCAGGCAGACCGTCATACCTGCGCAGGAGACGGTGATGATCGTCTGGGGGGAGTGGCGCAGGGCCAGGGGGGCGACCAGGAAACGGCCGACCGTCATCATCAGCCAGTACACGGAGGTGGCGGTCGCGGCGGCGCCGGCGCCGTATCCGACCGTCTCCAGGTGGGTGGGTTCCCAGCCGCCGACGCCCGCCTCGATGCCGACGTGCAGGACGTAGAGGGTGACGAACACCGCGAGCACCGAGCCCAGGCTGCGGCCGAGCACCGAGCCTCCCGCCACCGGGCCGGGAGCGCCGGCCACGTCGGATGCGGCGGTCGCGGCCGTCGCGGCGGAGGCCGGCTGGGGCGCCTGGTCGCGTACGCCCCGCAGGCAGAGCAGGAGGGGCACGTTGGCGGCGGCGAAGGCGAGGAAGAGCGCCGGGTAGTGCTCGGCGCCGACGGCGGCGACCAGGGCGGGACCGAGGATCGCGCCGATGCCGAAGTGGGCGTTGAGGATGTTGAGCATGGCGGTCGAGCGGTGGCCGAAGCCGACGGCGAAGAGCTGGTTGAGGCCGTAGTCGATGCCGCCGAACCCGAGTCCGGCGAGCAGGGCGGCGGCGAGTCCGGCGGGCCAGCTCGGGGCGAGCGCGAAGCCCGCCGCGCCGAGGGCCATCAGCAGGTAGGAGGCGCCGAGGAGCCGCCGGTTGCCCATCCGCCCGAAGAGCCGGTCGAAGAGCAGCACACCGAAGACACCGCCGATGAAGTGGGCGCTCAGCCCCAGCCCGGCGGCCGACGGCGAGAGGTCGTGGGCGTCGCGGAAGGCGGGGATGGCGGGGCCGTACAGCGCCTGGAGCACGCCGATGAGGACGAAGCCGACACAGGAGGCGACCACGGCGGCGGGGCTGAACACCCTTGTCCCCGGGGCCGGCCGGATGTGCTTCACCTCTTGCGCGGTCGGTGTGTCGGGCACGCGGAACTCCGCCTCTCCGTGACTGGGCCACTCGCAGTGTTACCGGTAACATCACCGACGTCAAGATTGCCCGCAAGCCTGGGTGACGGGAGGTGCGCGCGCCCCGCCCGGCCCCGGCGGCAAAGTGGGTGGGCGCCGGACGCGGCCCTGTGTCTCCCTGCCGCGGTGAAGAACGAGAACGCGTTGTTGTGCGGCGGCGCCCTGATCGTGCCGCGGCCCCTCGCGGTGCGGGCGGACGGGAGCGGAGGCGCGGGTGCGCCCGGGAGCGGAGGGGCGGGCGCGCCCGGGAGCGGAGGGGCGGGCGCGCCCGGGAGCGGGTGCCGGGCGCGCCCTGCGGCGGGGCCGGTCAGCAGATGGTCTGGGCGCTGTTGACCAGGCGGTTGTTGCGGAAGGTGGTGTTCTCGCCGCAGGGGCTCTCCCTGATCGACGAGTTGGTGACCGTCAGGTTCTGCACGGTGATGTCCCGGTTGTTGGCGAACTCCGACCGTGCCGCGAGCCGGATCTCGCCTCCGCCGGAGACCGTGCCGCTCTGGGCGGCGAGGTTCACGTTGTAGCAGTTCTCGATCAGGATCGCGTTGTTGCCCGTGTTGGTGAGGTTGATCCGGTCGATGACCGCGCCGCCGCTCTCGGAGACACAGAAGACGCCGCGTCCGCCGCCGCGCGCGATCACCTCGCCGACCCTGATGTTGGTCGGATACCCGCTGCCCACGCGGCCGTTGCGGTTGGCCATGCGGAACGCCGCGTACCCGGTGCCGGCGCCCGCGCCGTCCGCGTCGACCTTGGTGACGGTGGCGTTGATCGTCTGGTTGAGGAGCAGTCCGGACTCGCCCACGTTGCGGGCGGTCACGGTGCCCACGGTGAGCCCGTCGACGCCGTACGTCTCGACCGCGTGGCTGCTCGCGCCCGACACGTACACGTTGTCGATCCTGACGTTGCGCGTCCACTGGCTGGTGTCGCCCCGGTTGTCGATCCGCACGCCGAGGCCGCGCGTCAGGCGCATGTCGAGCTGGCCGAGGACGACGTTCTGGACGTTGCGCAGGAAGATCCCGTACAGCGGGGTGCCGGTGAGGTTGAGGTGCTGGACCTCGATGTCACGGGTGCCCCGGGAGTAGACCGGCGCCTGGTCGCCCGAGCCCGTGCCGGTGACGTTGATCGTGCCGCACACGTCGAGCACGGTGTAGCTCGGCAGCGAGACCCGGGAGCCCGCGCCGATGGAACCGGAGCCGCGCACGACGACGCGTTCCTTCGAGGTCCGCCCGGCGGTGAGGCTGTTGACGGCGGCCTGCATCGCCGCGCGCATGTCGGTTCCGGTGTACGTGACCGTGCCGCCGCGCCGGGCGGTCCAGGTACTGCCGCTGAGCACGGCCTCCGCCTGGTACGAGCCCTCGCCGCACGCCGCCGCGACGCGTGCCTCGGCGACCGGGGCCGCGTCCAGTGCGGGGGCCTGGCTCGCGGGCCCGGTCAGCGCGGCGGCGCCGGTGAGCAGGGCGGTGGCACACGCGGCGGTGACGAGGGCGCGGGTGCGGCGGGGGGTCGAACGGGCGGTGTGAGCTGTGGGCGTGGTCGTCGGTGTGGGGGCTGCGGCTCTGCGTCCCATCTCGGCTTCTCCTGTGGGGGGGGGTTCGGCCCGCCTGCCCCGCGACCACCGTCCGTCGCACCCTTCTCGTCGAACGCGCTTCGACCGCGTCGCTCCCCGTCGAGGAGCCCTACGCGGCCGATGACCTGGAGTGGCGCGGCTGGTACGGCACCGGGCGGAACGGCGGTGTGGCGGCAGGCGATTCCTATGGCGGGCCGCGAGTGTGGCAAGCGCTTTCCGCAGGAGTCAAGGGGGCGGGTCGGGGCCATTACGCCCACGTGACTCCAGGTGGCTCGTGACCTCACGTATGGTCATGAGGCGCGTGAAAGATACGAGATACGAGATATCAGGAGGGGCAGTTGGCGCTGGAGCCGGTCCGGTTCGCGGTGCTGGGGTCGGTGCGCGTGCTGCGGGCGGGGGTGGAGCCCGCGCCGGGGCGGCCGCAGGAGAGGGCGCTGCTGGGGCTGTTGCTGGTGCGTGCGGGACAGCCGGTCACGGTGAGCGAGATCGTCGACGTGCTGTGGGGCGGGCGGCCACCGGCCAGCGCGGTGAATGTGGTCCGACGTCATGTGGGGTCGCTGCGGCGGCTGTTGGAGCCAGGCCTGCCCAACCGTGCCGCCGGGCGGTGGCTGATACGGGACGCAGGCGCATACCGGCTCCTCGTGGACGCCGGCTCCCTCGATCTGCTGCGGTTCCGTCGGCTGCGGGACGAGGCGCGTCGGGTCGCCGGTGACCCGCACGAGCCGGCGGCGCGGGTCGTGGAGCTCCTCACCGATGCCCTGGCGCTGTGGCGGGGGCCGGCCGGGGACGGCCTGCCCGCCGAGGTGCGGGAGCGCGCCGGGTTCGCCTCGGTCGACCGTGAACGGACGGCGGCGGTGCGGGAGGCGGCCGACGCGGCGCTGCGGGCGGGCACCCCCGCCGTCGTACTGCCCCTGCTGCAGGAGGCCGCGCGCGACGAACCGCTGGACGAACCCCTGCTGGCCCGGCTCGTACGCACGCTGGCCGCCACCGGCCACCCGGACCGGGCGCTGAGCACCTACCGGGCCGCCCGCGCGAGGCTCGCCGACGAGTTGGGCATCGACCCGGGGCCGGAACTCCGCGACGCCCACCGGGCGGTGCTGGAGGACCACCGAGGGGTCGCGGCCGCCCACCGGGCGGGACCGCCCGGCGGGCTGGTCGAGGGCACGTCGTCCGTGGGGCCTCGGCGGGAGGACGCGCCGTCCGGGGAACGTCGGCGCGCTGCCGGCGGTGACGCGGCGGCACGGCATGGGGACGGTCCGCACGCCGGTGCGCGGTCGGAGGACGAGCCGGGCGAGGATGTGCCGCGCGGAGACAGTCGGCCCAACTTCGCTGCTCACAGCGGCGGTTCATCGCATCACGACGCCCGCTCCGGAGCCGAGGACGCCCCCACCGGCTCTCCGCCCTCGCCCGCCGCCTCACCTACGGCCCAAGCCCCAGCCACACCCGCGGCCCAGACTCCGGCCGCGGGTGTGGCTGGGGCTTGGGCCGTAGGTGAGGC
>NZ_JARGEE010000590.1:0-4432 GCF_033794485.1 Streptomyces sp. MB09-02B | reverse complement strand
CCCCTGGGGATGGGACGGGAAAGGGCGGCGGGGGCGAAGAGAACCCGGCCGTCACACCGACGCCCGCTCCACCACCCGCGGCTGCAGGTCCGCGTTCTCCAGGACATCCCGCAGATGACGCTCGGCCACCGGCAGCACCTCGGCGATCGTCACGTCCCGCCCCAGCTCGCCCGCGAGCGACGCCACCCCCGCGTCACGGATCCCGCACGGGATGATCCGGTCGAACCACTTGTTGTCCGGGTTCACGTTCAGCGCGAACCCGTGCATCGTGACCCCCTTCGCGACCCTGATCCCGATCGCCGCGATCTTGCGGTCCTCGCGCCGCTGCCCGGCGTTGGAGGGCGCGTACTCCGGCCCGTTCATCCGGGGATCGAACTCGTCGTCGGTCATCCGGGGGTCGAGGTCCAGCGACAGTCCGCCGAGCCGCTGCTCGACCGGATCGCCGAGCACCCACACACCGCTGCGGCCCTCGACCCGGGTGGTCTCGACGCCGAACTCCGCGCACGTACGGATGAGGGCTTCTTCGAGGCGCCGTACGTGGGCCACCACGTCCACCGGGCGGGGCAGCTTCTGGATGGGGTAGCCCACCAACTGGCCAGGACCGTGCCAGGTGATCTTGCCGCCGCGGTCGACGTCGATCACGGGGGTGCCGTCGAGGGGGCGCTCGTTGTCGGCCGTGCGCCGCCCGGCCGTGTAGACCGGCGGGTGCTCCAGGAGCAGCACGGTGTCGGGGACCTCGTCCGCGAAGCGCGCCGCGTGCACCCGGCGCTGCTCGTCCCAGGCCTCCTGGTACTCGACGGCCTCCGTGCCGAACCCCATGCGGACGAACCGCAACCCACTCACGGCAAGCGCCTCCCTCGGCGGTACCGCCGGACGGCGGACCGCGATAGCCCCTGTGGCTCTGTCAGGCGCGTGGCGCGCCCAAGCCACTGTACGACCGTACGACCGCGTGCTGTTCGAGCGGTCTCCGGCGCCCGCGACCCGCACCACCGGCCCCGGCTGTCCGTACGGCCGGCCGTGCGGACGGTCGTACGGCTGTCCGTACGGCCGTCCGCGAAGGTGCCCGGCGGCCGTCGTGCGCGGCGCGGGGGTGCGGGCCGACGCTCGTCGTACGCCGCGGCCGCCGGGCGTACGAGGGGCCCAGCCGGCGCGTGTCGGAGGCCGCCCGCGTCAGCCGTGCGGCAAATCCTCACACGATCGGATGAATGGATCCGAAAGTGTGCGATCGGGCGCTTACTCTCCGCTACATTCGCGCCGTTCACAAGGCCGCAAAAGGCTTCTCACCAGGCAATCCGGGAAACCCCGCCGACACCCGGAAGGCAGGAGACCGCACCGCAGATGACGGAACGACCCGCGCAGCGCACCCCCAACCGCCAGCTCGCCGCCCTCATCGCAGAAGCGGGGTTCTCGAACGCGGGACTAGCGCGCCGTGTGGACCAGCTCGGTCTCGAACACGGCCTCGACCTCAGATACGACAAGACGTCGGTCACCCGCTGGCTGCGCGGTCAGCAGCCCCGGGGGACGACACCCGCACTCATCGCCGAGGTGTTCACCCGCCGCCTCGGCCGCCGGCTCACCGCCCAGGACCTCGGACTGGACGCCTGCGCCCCCGTCTACGCGGGCCTGGAGTTCGCCGCGACCCCCGAGGAGGCCATCGACATCGTCGGCGGCCTGTGGCGCAAGGACTCCGGCAGCCACGCCGAGCTGCGGAAGATCGCCTTCACTCCCGCCGGACTCGTCGTCCCCAGCCGCGACTGGCTGATCGGCCGCGCCGACGACCGGGTGGGACGCGGTGACCCGGCAGCCACCCGGGTCCCCCCGCAGGGCCGCCCGGTCGTCCCCCGGCAGCGCAGCCAGACCGAGCGCGGCCCCGGCCAGAAAGTCACGGGCGGGGACATCGCCGCCCTCCGCTCGGTCGCTGAACTGTTCCGCGCGCTCGACGACGCCTACGGCGGCGGCCACGCCCGCCAGGCCCTCGTGCGCTACCTGGAGCACGAGGCCGAGCCCATGCTGCGCGGCGCCTACGGCGAACAGATCGGCCGACGGCTGTTCGCGGCCGCCGCCGACCTGACCCGGCTGGCCGGCTGGACCTCGTACGACATCGGCGCGCACGGGCTCGCCCAGCGGTACTTCGTGCAGGCGCTCAGGCTGGCGCAGGCGGCGGGGGACCGGTCGTACGGGGCGTACGTGCTGGTCACGATGAGCCGTCAGGCGGTCTATCTGGGGCACGGACGGGAGGCCGTGCAGCTCGCGCGCGTCGCCCAGCAGGGCGTCGGGTCGGCCGTGCCGCCGGTGGTGCAGTCGCTGCTGCACTCCGTGGAGGCACGCGGGCACGCGGTGCTGGGCGAGGTGCGGGCCTCCACGGCCGCGCTGGTCCGTGCCGAACGCGCCCTGGAGACGGCCCGCCCCGGGGACGAAGTCCCGTACTGGGCGCGGTTCTTCGACGAGGCGCAGCTCGCCGACGAGTTCGGCCACAGCCACCGCGACCTCCAGCAGTACCGTGCGGCCGCCCAACACGCGGAACGCTCCCTGCAGTTGCGGGCGCCCGCCTACGCCCGCAGCCGCCTCTTCTGCCGGGTCGTCCTCGCCTCCGCCCGCCTCGGCCTCGGCGAGCTCGACCAGGCCTGCCAGCTCGGCGCGGAGGCCGCCGGTCAGGCCGCCGAGATGCGGTCGGTGAGGGCCGTGGAGTACGTCCGCGACTTCGAACGCCGACTGGAGCCGTACCGGGACGCGGCCCCCGTACGGGGCTACCGGGACAAGGTGGCGGCGCTGATGTAGACGTACGGCACGCGACAGGGGCGCCCGGAGACATTCCGGGCGCCCCTGCGCCGTTCACACGGTCCCGCGAGACCGACGAGGCCCGGCAGCTCCCGGCAGGCCCCCGCCAGGTCTCACGCGGCCGTTTCCAGCGGCTCCTCCAGGAAGGCCGGGTGGGCGTCCAGGTCGGTCAGGACGGAGTGGGCGGCCCGGCGGGCGGAGTGGAGGGCGCCCTGGACGGTGCTGGTGTCGCGATGGTCACCGCAGACGTAGAGGCCGGCGAGCAGACGCACCGGGCGGCGTGGATCGTGCGGTGCGGGCATCGCGGGGACCGCCTCGGGGACGTGGTACGCGGCGAGCAGCTCCCAGCGGGTCGTGGACGTGCGGTAGAGGCGGGCCAGTTGGGCGCGGACCGTGGCGTCGAGGTGCGCGGCGTCCGGGGGAGTGCCGAGGACCGTGGAGGTGATCAGGGTGCGGCCCGCCGGTGCCCGGCTCGGGTCGACCTGGCTGATCACCGCCGTGTGCGAGACGGGCCCGCTGCGGTCGGCGTCGAGGAGCAACGCCGGTTCGGTCAACGGGGGTTCGTCCGTGGCGTGGTGCAGGACCGTCACCGGGTGGAACCCCGGCACGCGCAGGCCGGGGAGCAGTTCGGCGGCGGAACGGGCGTCCGTGGCCAGCACCACGGCCCGGCAGGCGAGTTCGCCGTGGTCCGCCGTGGTCACCGAGGTCGTGCTGATGGCGGTCACCCGCACCCCCGTACGGACCGAGCCCGGTGGCAGCGCGGCCGCGAGGAGTTCGGGAAGGGTGTCGGCGCCGCCCTCCGGGACGCAGAGCCGGCCTGTCGCGTAGGTGTGCAGGGCCAGGTCGGCGCAGCGGCTGGAGGTCGCCAGCGTCGGGTCGGCGAGCAGCGCGGTCAGCAGGGGACGGACGAAACCGTCGATCGTCCGGGGCGGGAAGCCCCGGGTCGCCAGGGCCTGGGAGGCCAGCACCTCGGCCCGGGTGAGAAGCCGTTCGGGCGCGGTCGCGGCGAGCCGGGCCAGGGCCATGGCCAGCCGGGACTGGTCGGCGGGGGCGCCCAGCCGACCCGGTCGGGTGCCCGTGGCCCTGGCCTGGGCACGGCCCTGGTTCCGGGGGAGCCTGGGGGCGCTTGCGAGGGCGCGCGCGGCTGTGAGTGCGCCCCTCGCGCTCCGCAGGACCGGGGTGGCGCCGGCCCGTTGATGACGGCCGTCGGAGTGCAGCAGGACACCGGGGGCGAACGGGCGCAGGGGCAGGGTGTCCACGCCCGGGGTGCGGCGCAGTTCCGGGTACGACGTGGAGAGCAGATGCGTCGTCCGGTCGAGGCGGAAGCCGTCGATCTTCTCGGTGGACATACGGCCGCCGACGGCGGGGGCGGCCTCCAGGACGAGGGCCCGCAGCCCCGCCCTGGTCAGATGTCCGGCCGCAGCGAGGCCGGCCACGCCGGCTCCTACGACGATGACGTCCACGTTCTCCGTGTCCGCCGGGTACGCCGACTGGTGCACCGACTCAAGCACGTGCCCCTCCCGAGGTCGCGCGGCTGCGGGGACGTTATGCCCCCAACACCCATTTGAAATACCTGAGTTCGGCATGAGAGTGAAGGTGGGGGCCGGTTCCGGGGAAGGAGCGTGTGACCTCGCACGGGGGCATGGAGGGGGTG
>NZ_JARGEE010000058.1:0-30303 GCF_033794485.1 Streptomyces sp. MB09-02B | reverse complement strand
GCCGGGCGCGGGGCGGTACGGGCCGTATCCTGGAGGCATGAGTACCGCTCCCGCCCCCGGCCCCGAACCGCGTGACCCCAAGGCCGCGCTGGTCTTCGACGACCCGCTCAGCCGGCCGTCGTCCGACGACTCGGACCACGGGTGGGGCGAGCGGTCCGGCGAGGGCGGCGACAGCGCGGCCGACCTGAAGCGCTTCCTCGACGAGAAGCCGCCCCACCACATCTGACACCGCCGACCGAAGGCCGTGAGCCGTCGGACTTGCCGGTCGCGGGCCGTGGGGCATCGGCCCCGGCGCCCGAAGGCGTGGGGAGGTCGGCCTCGCCCGCTACAGGTCTCTGCCCCCGCTACGTGCGGTCGTGGCCCGAACCGCGCTGGGCCACCAGGGCGTCGCGGATCTCCTTCAGGACCTCCAGCTCGGTCACTTCGATGACCTCGTGCGTGCCCTCCTTCGCCTTGCGGCGGGCTTCCTGACGGGCCAGGTACTTGGCCATGGGGAGCACCATCAGGAAGTAGACGACGGCCGCGGTGATGAGGAAGGTGAGCGTCGCGTTCAGCACCGTGCCCCAGAGGATGGCGACGCCGTGCGTGACCGTTCCGTCCGCCGCCACCGTGCAGGGGTCCTTCATGCAGTAGCGGTACTGGTCGAGGTTCTTCGTGCCGAACGCGCCCACCAGCGGGCTGATGACCCCCTTCACCACCGAGTTGACGATGTTGGTGAAGGCCGCGCCGATGACCACGGCGACGGCCAGGTCGACGACGTTCCCCCGCATCAGGAAGGCCTTGAAGCCCTCCCAGACGCTCGGCTCCTTCTTCTCGCTCACCACGAGGCCTCTCTGCACTGGTTGTGGAACAAACGACTCCGCAACCTACGTCAGGGACGGGCCCGAGTGTCCAACTGGGTCCCTCCGATGTGGGACTTGACGGGCGAGGGCCGGCGATGCGGCGAGCGGTCACCACAGGGTCACCGCCAGGCGGGACGTGGCGCCCGCTCCGGCCAGCCGGGCCGCCGTGCGGCGGGGCACGGTCAGGACGACCAGGGCTCCGCTCTCGGCCGCGTCGACGGTGGGCACCTCGGAGACACGGGCGCCCCGTGCGACGACCCTCGCAGCACCGCCCGTCGCGGACTCCTCGGCCGCGATCACGTCGACCCGGTCGCCCGGACGCAGCAGTCGTACCGTCGCGCCGTCGGCGATGCGCACCGGGGCGGTCACCGTCCCCACGCCGGTGGGGCGTTCGGGGACCGGGTCGGCCACGGGGTGGCCCCTGACCCGTCCGGCCTCCCTCGGGCCCGCCCCTGCCACCAGCAGCGCGGCGGCGGTCACCGCCAGACCGGCGGCCACGGCACGCCTTCGGCAGCGGGCGAGACGGCGGAGCCGATGCGCACCGCCGCGCACCCGTAGCGGGGCGAAGTGCGGGACCTCGCAGGTGGGAGGGGCATCGGCGCCGGGCGGGCCGGCGGCCCAGGACGGAATCCGTGCGGACGAGGGCGGGTGCGGCGACGAGCCCGAGGAAGACGACGACAAAGGCGACGACGGCCATGCCGAGGGCGAGAGCGAGGGTGAGGGCGAGTGCGAAGAAGAGGACGGGGACGGCGAGAAGGCGCTCGGGGACGCGGACGGAGTGCGGGTCATGGGGCCACCACCTGCTGTGTGAGATCGGCTTGCGGTCCCACGATGAGGCTTCGCGGCGAGGCCCGCTGAGGCCTGTGGACCACCCACCGGTTGTGGAAAACCTCGCCACCCGAACGAGGAGTTCCGCCCCAGCCCAGCCCAGCCCAGCCCAGCAGGCCAGCTCGGGCCGGCCCCGTCTCACCCCGTCACGGCAGCGCGAACCCGGGGTCCATCCCGCCCAGCGCCTTCGTGCACAGGCAGTCGCGGCCGTCGTTCGGCGGCAGGGCGGCGACCGCCTCGAAGAGGACGCCCCGGAGGCGGTCGATGTTGGCGGCGAAGACCTGGAGGACTTCCTCGTGGGACACGCCCTCACCCGTCTCGGCGCCGGCGTCGAGGTCGGTCACAAGGGTCAGGGAGGTGTAGCAGAGCTCCAGTTCACGGGCCAGGATCGCCTCGGGGTGGCCGGTCATGCCGACCACGGACCAGCCCTGGGCCTGGTGCCACAGGGACTCGGCACGGGTGGAGAAGCGGGGGCCCTCGACCACGACGAGGGTGCCGCCGTCCACCGGTTCCCAGTCACGCCGACGCGCCGCTTCGAGGGCGGCCTCGCGGCCGACGGGGCAGTAGGGGTCGGCGAGCGAGACATGGACGACGTTGGGGATGGCGCCGCCGGGCAGGGGAAGGCCGTCGAAGTAGGTCTGGGTGCGGGACTTCGTACGGTCCACGAGCTGGTCCGGGACGAGGAGCGTGCCCGGTCCGTACTCGGGCCGCAGACCGCCCACCGCGCACGGGCCGAGCACCTGGCGCGCGCCGACGGAGCGCAGCGCCCAGAGGTTGGCGCGGTAGTTGATGCGGTGCGGCGGCAGATGGTGGGCGCGGCCGTGGCGCGGGAGGAAGGCGACGCGGCGTCCGGCGATCTCGCCCAGGAAGAGGGAGTCGCTGGGGGGCCCGTAGGGGGTGTCGACCTGTATCTCGGTCACGTCGTCGAGGAAGGAGTAGAACCCCGATCCGCCGATGACGCCGATCTCCGCGTGCTCCGTGTTCGCCATGCCCGCACCCTAACCGGGCCCCGAGACGCCGAAGACCCCGCCGGTCGTCGTACGACGGCAGGGTCCTGGACGAGAAACACGCACGCGGCGGCAGTACCCACGGCGAACAGACCGGTGCTACGCGCCGAAACCGCCCAGCGGCGTGACAGCCACGCGACCGACGCGTCACGCGGCAACCGCGCCACGCGGCCGACGTGCTACGCGGCCGACGTGCTGCTGGCGGAGGAAGAGCCCGAGGACGCCGACTTCGACTCGGAGGACGACGAGGACGAGGTGGACGACTTCGTGTCCGACGAGGACTTCGCATCCGAAGAGGAGGAGGACTTCGCCGTCGCCGGGCTGCTGCTGGACGACGAGCCTCGGCTGTCGTTCCGGTAGAAACCGGAGCCCTTGAAGACGATGCCGACCGCTGAGAACACCTTCTTGAGGCGGCCGTTGCAGCTGGGGCACTCGGTCAGGGCGTCGTCGGTGAACTTCTGCACCGCTTCGAGGCCCTCACCGCATTCGGTGCACTGGTACTGGTACGTCGGCACTGGTCTTCCTCCTGGCACTCTCACTCGATGAGTGCTAACGACGGTCCATAGTGACCTATTCCCCGGGGATCAGTCCACTGTCACCGGCACTCGGTGACCGACGACACGCGCGACGGTACGGCTGCGCGGGCTGCCCGCCAGCCTCGTACGCAGGGCAAACAGCGTCGCCAGGGCCAGTGCCGTACCGGCCGCCGGCACGAGGAAACCGGCGCCCGTCCACAGCCGGTCCTCCAGCTGACCGGCGGCCGTGACGGCGGCCGCCTGGCCGAGCGCGACCGCGCCGGTCAGCCAGGTGAAGGCCTCCGTACGGGCACCCGAGGGGACCAGGGAGTCGACCAGGGTGTAGCCGGTGATCAGGGCGGGGGCGATGCACATGCCGACCAGGAGGCCGAGGGCGGCGAGGACGAGCACGGAGTCGGCGGTCCACAGGGCGGAGGCGACCAGCGCGAGAGCGGTGTAGCCGACGACCAGGCGCCGCTGTGGGGACGCCTTCCAGGCGATCGCGCCGCAGACGATGCCGGAGAGCATGTTGCCGGCGGCGAACACGCCGTACAGGACGCCGTTCAGGCCGGGCTCGCCGATCGACTCGGAGAAGGCGGCGAGGGAGACCTGCATGCCGCCGAAGACGGAGCCGATGCCCAGGAAGGTGACGATCAGGACGCGCACCCCGGGCAGGGACAGGGCGGAAACCCGCTCCACGCGCGCGTGGGACACGGGTACGACGCGCGGCTGGGTCGCGCGTTGCGCGGCGAACAGCAGGCCGCCGATCAGGGTCAGCGCGGCCTCGGTGAGCAGGCCGGCGGCCGGGTGCACGGCGGTGCACAGCGCGGTCGCGAGCAGCGGGCCGAGGACGAAGGTCAGCTCGTCGGTGACGGACTCGAAGGCGGCGGCGGTGCCCATCAGGGGCGAGTCCTGGAGCTTGACGCCCCAGCGGGCCCGCACCATGGGGCCGACCTGCGGCACCGAGGCCCCGGTGGGCACGGCGGCGGCGAACAGCGCCCACAGGGGGGCGTCCGTCAGGGCCAGCGCCGTCAGGGAGAGGCCGGCCGCGCCGTGGACGAGGACGCCGGGGAGCAGGACGGCCCGCTGGCCGTGCCGGTCGGCGAGACGGCCGCTCCAGGGGGCGAACACGGCCATGGAGACGCCGGTCACGGCGGCCACGGCTCCGGCCGCGCCGTACGAGCCGGTGGTGTGCTGGACGAGCAGCACGATGGAGAGCGTCAGCATCGCGAACGGCTGGCGGGCCGCGAAGCCGGGCAGGAGGAACGTCCACGCGCCCCGGGTGCGCAGCAGCTGCCCGTAGCCCGGCTGGGACGCCTTGGAGGTGTTCGAGGTGTTCGAGGTGACCGTGGACGCCACGGCCGTGCCTTTCCGCCGCCTGGTAGCGCGCCTGTGCGGGGGCGCCGAGAGCTGTCCTCTTGCGCCACTGCGGTAGATGCCGGGCCCGCGGAAGGGGGGCGTGACGGCCGCCATACGGTCGCGCCAGCTCTGCGTCAGACAGAGTTGGTCCGATCAAGTGCGCCTTCATCGTACAGGGAGCAACGGTCGGGTCACCTGTGAAAGTGAGCACCATGGATCGTCGCACCCCGTGTTCCGGAGGGTGTGAACAGTGTGAAACCTGCCCTTAACGATCCAGTCGCCGCCCTCGGCGCCGCGATCCGTCTCAGCGCCGCGCTCCGCCGTCGCCGCCCCCGTTGCCCGTCCCCAGCCAGTCGGCCAGCTTGCCGCCCTGGCCGACGGCCCTGAGCCTGCGCTCCGCCTGGTCCCGGACGGGGTCGGTGGCGACGACGAGGAGTTCGTCGCCGCGTCGCAGGACCGTGGTCGGCAGGGGCACGAAGGACTTGCCGTCGCGGACGACGAGGGTGACGGCGGCGCCAGCGGGGAGCCGCAGTTCGTTGACCTCGACGCCGTGCATACGGGACTTCTCGGGGATGGCGACGGACAGCAGGTGGCCGCGCAGCCGCTCCAGGGGCGCCGACTCGATGCCGAGGTCGGCCGCCTCGTCGCCCGAGCCGCCGAGGCGGAGCTTGCGGGCCAGCCAGGGCAGCGTCGGTCCCTGGACGAGGGTGTAGACGACGACGAGCACGAAGACGATGTTGAAGATCCGGCGGCTGCCCTCGACGCCGCTCACCATGGGGATCGTCGCCAGGATGATGGGCACCGCGCCGCGCAGCCCGGCCCAGGAGAGCAGGGCCTGCTCGCGCCACGGCACCCGGAACGGCACCAGTGCGACGACGACGCTCAGGGGCCGCGCCACCATGGTCAGCACCAGGCCGATGACGAGCGCGGGCCAGATGTCGTCGCCCATCTCGTGCGGGGTGACCAGTAGTCCGAGCAGGACGAACATGCCGATCTGGGCGATCCAGCCGACGCCCTCGGCGAAGCCCCGGGTGGCGGGCCAGTGGGGCAGCTTGGCGTTGCCGAGGACCATGGAGGCCAGGTAGACGGCGAGGAAGCCGCTGCCGTGCGCCAGGGCGCCGGCCGCGTACGCGGTGACGGCGATGGCCATGACGGCGATCGGGTAGAGGCCGGAGGCGGGCAGTGCCACATGCCTGAGGCCCCAGGAGCCCAGCCAGCCCACGGCGAGGCCGATGGCGGCGCCGATCGCCAGTTCCAGCACTATCTCGCCGATCAGGACGTACCAGTGCTCGACCGGTCCGGCCATGGAGAGCGAGGCGACGAGGATGACCACCGGGGCGTCGTTGAAGCCGGACTCGGCCTCCAGGGTGCCCGTCACGCGCGCGGGAAGGGGGATCCTGCGCAGCACGGAGAAGACGGCCGCCGCGTCCGTGGAGGACACGACCGCGCCGATGATGAGTGCCTGCCGCCACTCCAGCCCGATCAGATAGTGCGCGCCCGCGGCTGTGACGCCGACGCTCGTCGCGACACCGACCAGCGCCAGTGAGGTGGCGGCCGGCAGGGCCGGCTCGACCTCCTTCCACTTCGTGCCGAGGCCGCCCTCCGCCAGGATCACGACGAGGGCCGCGTAGCCGATGACCTGGGTCAGTTCGGCGTTGTCGAAGTGGATGTCGCCGATGCCGTCCTGGCCCATGGCGATGCCGATGCCCAGGTACACGAGCAGGCTGGGGAGCCCGCTGCGCGACGAGATCCGGACCGCGGCGACCGCGACGAGAAGGACGAGCGAGCAGACGAGCAGGAGCTGGTTGAGGTCGTGGACAGTCAGCGGGCCGTACCTTTCTTGCCGAACCGCACGTGGTTCCGAGTGTGTGACGCCGAGCACTCGATGCGGGCATGCGCGCGTGTGGGCATGCGAAGCCGATCACGGAAACCGTGCGATCGCGGTTACGTCAGTGCGAGTACTTCGTTACCTTACCTAACTCTTGACGATTTCTTGACGCTCGCGAGGGCAAGATCGAACAGTCGTCCGCGCCAGTTCCCGACTCCGCGTCAAGTCGTGTCGGGCCCTGCGCCTATGGTTGCTCCAGCGTTCAGTACAAAGCACAGCCCGACCTGCCGCTCGTGTTAGGACAGCAAGGACAGCGATGCCCACCGACACCACCCCCTCCGGCCAGCAGTCCGGCAAGTCCGGCAGGAAGAAGGGGCGCAAAGTCCGTCTTCTCCTGATCGTCCTGGTCCTGGCCATCATCGGTGGCGTCGGCTACGGGGCGTTCTGGTCCGTCTCCACCGTGCGCGCCTCCTTCCCGCAGACCAAGGGTTCGATAACCCTGGACGGTCTGTCGGGACCGGTCGACGTCAAACGCGACGGCTACGGGATCCCACAGATCTACGCCTCCTCCGACGAGGACCTGTTCATGGCGCAGGGGTACGTCCAGGCGCAGGACCGGTTCTACGAGATGGACGTGCGCCGCCACATGACGGCCGGCCGCCTCTCGGAGATGTTCGGCGAGGGCCAGGTCGACAACGACGAGTTCCTGCGCACCCTCGGCTGGCACCGGATCGCCGAGGAGGAGTACAAGAAGACGCTCTCGGCCGAGACGAAGAAGTACCTCGACGCGTACGCCAAGGGGGTCAACGCCTACCTGGCCGGCAAGGACGGCGACGAGATCTCCGTCGAGTACGCGGCCCTCGGCTTCACGAACGACTACAAGCCCGAGGAGTGGACCCCCGTCGACTCGATCGCCTGGCTGAAGGCGATGGCGTGGGACCTGCGCGGCAACATGCAGGACGAGATCGACCGCGCCCTGATGACCAGCCGCCTCGGCCCCCAGCAGATCGCCGACCTGTACCCGCAGTACCCGTACAGCCGCAACGGGACGATCGTGCGGGAGGGCCAGTACGACGAGCTGACCAAGACCTGGTCCGACGGGTCGGGTTCCGAGCAGAGCACCGACGGCTCCACGCAGGGCACCGGGGGCACGGGGGGCTCCACGCAGGGCACCGGGGGCACGGGGACGGGTACGGGCACCGCCGGTACCTCCACGGACTCCGGAGCCCTCCAGACCCAGCTGGACGGCCTCTACAACGTCCTGGAGGACCTGCCCGAGGCCGTCGGTGTGAACGGCAACGGCATCGGCTCCAACTCCTGGGTCGTCTCCGGCGACCACACCATCACCGGCAAGCCGCTGCTCGCCAACGACCCGCACCTGACGGCCTCGCTGCCGTCGGTCTGGTACCAGATGGGCCTGCACTGCAAGGCCGTCTCCGCGAAGTGCCAGTACGACGTCTCCGGCTACACCTTCTCCGGCATGCCCGGCGTGGTCATCGGCCACAACGCCGACATCGCCTGGGGCATGACCAACTCCGGCGTCGACGTCACCGACCTCTACCTGGAGAAGCTCACCGGAGACGGTTACCAGTACGGCTCCAAGGTCCTGCCGTTCGACACCCGTGAGGAGACCATCGAGGTCGCCGGCGGCACGTCCAAGACGATCGTCGTCCGCACCACCAACAACGGTCCCCTGCTCTCGGACCGCAACAACGAACTCGTCCAGGTCGGCAAGAAGGCCACGGTCGACCAGGACGCCCCCGACCGCGGCGACGGCTACGGCATCGCCCTGCGCTGGACCGCGCTCGACCCCGGCACCTCCATGGACGCCGTCTTCGCCATGAACAAGGCCAAGGACTGGGACGACTTCCGCGAGGCCGCCTCCCTGTTCGACGTCCCCTCGCAGAACCTGATCTACGCCGACACCGAGGGCCACATCGGCTACCAGCTGCCCGGCAGGATCCCCACCCGCGGCAAGGGCGACGGCTCGCTGCCCGCGCCGGGCTGGGACCCGCGGTACCGCTGGACCGGCTACATCGACCAGGACGAACTGCCCTACGAGTACGACCCGGAGCGCGGCTACATCGTCACCGCGAACCAGGCCGTCGTCGACAAGAAGTACCCGTACACCCTCACCACGGACTTCGGCTACGGCACGCGCGCGCAGCGGATCACCAGCCTGATCGAGTCCAAGATCAAGGGTGGCGGCAAGATCTCCACCGACGACATGCGGCAGATGCAGATGGACAACAGCAGCGAGATCGCCAAGCTGCTGGTGCCGCTGCTGCTCAAGATCGACGTCGGCGACAAGCACGTCCGCGAGGCGCAGAAGCTGCTGGAGGGCTGGGACTACACCCAGGACGCCGACTCGGCGGCCGCCGCGTACTTCAACTCGGTCTGGCGCAACATCCTCAAGCTCGCCTTCGGTGACAAACTGCCCAAGGAGCTGCGCGTCGAGGGACAGTGCCTGTCGGTCGAGCCGGTCGACTCCACCGGGCCCGCCGACGAGGACCAGCAGGTGCGCGAGTGCGGCAGGCGCGACGCGGACCAGGCGCAGCCGGACGGCGGCGACCGCTGGTTCGAGGTGGTCCGCCGACTCGTCGAGGACCAGGACAGCGCCTGGTGGTCCACGCCCAAAGCGCGCAACCTGAAGGCCGCCGACACCCGTGACGAGCTGTTCCAGCGGGCCATGCGGGATGCCCGTTGGGAGCTGACCGCCAAGCTCGGCAAGGACATCGACACCTGGAGCTGGGGCCGGTTGCACCGGCTGTTCCTGAAGAACCAGACCCTCGGTACCGCGGGCCCCGGTTTCCTCCAGTACATGCTCAACCGCGGTCCCTGGAAGCTGGGTGGCGGCGAGGCCACGGTCAACGCCACCGGCTGGAACGCGGCGGGCGGCTACGAGGTCGTCTGGGTGCCGTCGATGCGGATGGTGGTGAACCTCGGGGATCTCGACAAGTCCAAGTGGATCAACCTCACCGGCGCCTCCGGGCACGCCTACAACGCGCACTACACCGACCAGACCGACAAGTGGGTCAAGGGCGAGCTGCTGACGTGGCCGTTCTACGACAAGGCGGTCGAGGACGGCACGAGCGACACGCTGCTGCTGAAGCCGTAGCGCTCCGCTCGGTGGGCCGTTTTTCGGCTGCGGCGCCGTCGTGGCTGGTCGTGCAGTTCCCCGCGCCCCCTTCGGGGCGCGGGGAACCGTCATGTGAGGCGTCGTACCCCCGAAGGCGTCACCACCGCGTGCACCGGGCGGTCGTGCTCCTCCTCCGGGACGCGGTCCAGCACCTCCGTGTCGTACAGGAGCACCACCAGCGCCGGGTCGGCGCCCGCGCGGTCCAGGCGGGCCAGGACGCGGTCGTAGGAGCCGCCGCCCCGGCCGAGGCGCATGCCGCGCGCGTCGACCGCCAGGCCCGGGAGCAGGACGACGTCGGCGGTGGTCACGGCGTCCGGGCCGAGCCGCTCGCCGGCGGGTTCGAGGAGTTCCATGCGGCCGCCGTGCCGCACGCGCGCGAGGGAGGGCCCTCCCTCGTAGACGCCCCAGTCGAGGTCGTTGTCGGGCAACAGGACCGGAAGCAGGACGCGCACGCCCCGCGCGCGGAGCGCGTCGAGGAGCGCGAGGGTGCCCGGTTCACTCCCCACGGACACATACGCCGCGACCGTGCGCGCGTGCGCCAGTTCAGGCAGATCGAGAGCCCGGTCCGCAAGGGCGCCCGTCGTTTTCCGGACGTCATCCGGCGTCAACCCGCTCCTCACCAGGAGGAGCTCTCGTCGCAACATTCGCTTGGAAAGCTCCGGTTCAGGTCCCATCCGGCTCACAGGTGGCTCCAGTATTATTCGTAATCGGTTCATATGAGAACGAATTCATCGGAGCCACAGATTCCCCACAAAGGCACCGGATATGGTTCGGCGCATGAGTGAGGCGAACCCCAGGATCAGCAAGGCTGTCATTCCCGCGGCGGGTCTGGGAACCCGGTTCCTGCCGGCGACCAAAGCGACTCCCAAGGAGATGCTCCCGGTCGTGGACAAGCCGGCGATCCAGTACGTGGTGGAGGAGGCCGCGGCGGCGGGACTCGACGACGTCCTGATGATCACCGGCCGCAACAAGCGCCCCCTCGAGGACCACTTCGACCGCAACCACGAGTTGGAGTCCGCCCTCCAGAGGAAGGGCGACGGCCACCGGCTCGCCAAGGTCCAGGAGTCCAGCGACCTCGCGACCATCCACTACGTCCGCCAGGGCGACCCCAAGGGCCTCGGCCACGCGGTGCTGTGCGCCGCCCCGCACGTCGGCGACGAACCCTTCGCGGTCCTCCTCGGCGACGACCTGATCGACCCCCGCGACCCGCTCCTGCGGCGCATGGTCGAGGTCCAGGAGCGGAGCGGCGGCAGCGTCATCGCCCTCATGGAGGTCGCGCCGGAGCAGATCCACCTCTACGGCTGTGCGGCCGTCGAGGCCACCGAGGACGGCGATGTCGTCAAGATCACGGGCATGATCGAGAAGCCGGACCCGGCCGACGCCCCGTCGAACTACGCGATCATCGGCCGCTATGTCCTCGCCCCGCAGATCTTCGACGTCCTGCGGCAGACCGAACCGGGCCGCGGCGGCGAGATCCAGCTCACCGACGCCCTCCAGCAGCTCGCCGCGGACGAGAAGGTCGGCGGCCCCGTGCACGGCGTCGTCTTCAAGGGCCGCCGCTATGACACCGGAGACCGTGGCGACTACCTGCGTGCCATTGTCAGACTCGCGTGCGAACGTGAAGACCTGGGCCCGGACTTCCGGACCTGGCTTCGCAGTTACGTAGCCGAGGAGATGCAGCCACAGTGAGCACCGCCGCGACCCGCACCACCGGCCGGGACCACCTCTGGTCGGTGACCGAGCACCTGGAGGACATCCTCGCCACCGTGCGCCCCCTGGAACCCATCGAGCTGCAACTCCTCGACGCCCAGGGCTGCGTGCTGGTCGAGGACGTCACGGTGCCGGTGTCACTGCCGCCGTTCGACAACAGCTCCATGGACGGGTACGCGGTGCGGGTCGCGGACGTCGCGGGCGCGAGTGAGGAGTTCCCCGCCGCGCTCACGGTGATCGGCGACGTCGCGGCCGGGCAGAGCGAACAGCCGCACGTGGGCCCGGGGGAGGCCGCGCGCATCATGACCGGCGCCCCCCTGCCGCCCGGCGCGGAGGCCGTCGTCCCGGTGGAGTGGACCGACGGCGGCCTCGGCGAGGGGCCCGTCTCCGGGATGCGCGCCCGCAGCGCCGGCCCCGAGGGCGCCACCGGTCAGGTCGCCGTGCACCGCCCCGCCGAGGCACGCGCGCACGTACGCGCGGAGGGCAGCGACGTCAAGGCCGGCGAACGCGCCCTGGCGGCCGGCACGGTCCTCGGCCCGCCCCAGCTCGGTCTGCTCGCCGCCATCGGCCGCGCCTCCGTACGCGTACACCCGCGCCCGCGCGTGGTGGTGCTCTCCACCGGCAGCGAACTGGTCCCGCCCGGCGACACCCTGGCCACCGGCCAGATCTACGACTCCAACAGCTTCGCGCTCACCGCCGCCTCCCGGGACGCGGGCGCCATCGCCTACCGCGTCGGCGCCGTCGCCGACGACGCCGAGACCCTCCGCTCCACCATCGAGGACCAGCTCGTCCGCGCCGACCTGGTGGTCACCACCGGCGGCGTCAGCGTCGGCGCGTACGACGTCGTCAAGGAAGCCCTGCAGTCCGTCGGCGACGAGGACGAGGAGGGCGCCGGCATCGACTTCCGCAAGCTCGCCATGCAGCCCGGCAAGCCCCAGGGCTTCGGCACCATCGGCCCCGACCACATCCCGCTCCTCGCCCTCCCCGGCAACCCGGTGTCGTCGTACGTCTCCTTCGAACTCTTCGTCCGGCCCGCCATCCGCACCCTGATGGGCCTCGACGACGTCCACCGGCCGACGACCACGGCGACCCTGCGGGCCCCCAAGGCGTTGACCTCACCCGCGGGCCGTCGGCAGTATCTGCGCGGGACGTACACCGACGGCGAGGTCACCCCCGTCGGCGGCGCCGGATCGCACCTCGTCGCCGCCCTCGCGCACGCCGACGCGCTCATCGTGATCCCCGAGGACACCGAGTCCGTCGAGCCCGGTACGGAGGTCGAGGTCGTCCTGCTCGGCTGAAGCATCGAGGGTGGCGTACCGTGTCGCGCACAACACACCGCGCGCCGCACCGCGACGGGCCCCGACCGGGAGCGCCACACCACCATGAGTACGCCGCAGGACCGACTGACCCACATCGACGAGGCGGGCGCAGCCCGCATGGTCGACGTCTCCGGGAAGGACGTGACCGCGCGCACCGCCCGCGCCAGCGGCCGGGTCCTGGTCTCGCCGACGGTGGTCGAACTGCTGCGCGGCGAGGGAGTGCCCAAGGGGGACGCCCTCGCCACCGCGCGCATCGCGGGGATCATGGGCGCCAAACGCACCCCCGACCTGATCCCGCTCTGCCACCCGCTGGCCGTCTCGGGCGTCAAGGTCGACCTGACGGTCGCGGACGACGCCGTCGAGATCCTCGCCACGGTGAAGACCACCGACCGTACGGGCGTCGAGATGGAGGCGCTCACGGCGGTCTCCGTCGCCGCGCTCACCTTGATCGACATGGTGAAGGCGGTCGACAAGGGCGCGGTCATCACGGACGTCCGCGTCGAGGAGAAGACGGGCGGCAAGTCGGGCGACTGGAGCCGGGCATGACGGCCCCGACCGGTGACTCCGGCACCACGCCATACCGCGCCCTGATCGTGACCGCCTCCAACCGCGCGGCCGCCGGGGTCTACGAGGACCGGGGCGGACCCCTGATCGCCGAGGGCCTCCGGGCGTTCGGCTTCGCCGTCGACGGCCCGCAGGTCGTGCCCGACGGCGACCCGGTGGAAGCCGCGCTGCGGGCGGGCGTGGACGCCGGGTACGACGTGATCGTGACGACCGGCGGGACCGGCATCTCGCCCACCGACCGCACCCCCGAGGCCACCCGCGCGGTCCTCGACCACGAGGTCCCCGGCATCCCCGAGGCGATCAGGGCGTACGGCCGGGACAAGGTCCCCACGGCCGCGCTCTCCCGGGGCCTCGCCGGCGTCGCGCGCGGCACGCTGATCGTCAACCTGCCGGGCTCGACCGGCGGCGTACGGGACGGCCTGGCCGTTCTGGAACCCCTGCTGACCCACGCCGTCGACCAGATCCGCGGCGGGGACCACCAGAGGCCGGCCCCCGGCGGCTCCCCGGCCGAGGAGGACCCCTCCAGACCCCGTGGGGGTGCGAGCTGAACAGCCCATCCTGGCCCGTGGTGCTGGTGGACGGCGAGGTCGTCCTCCGGCCCATAAGGATGCGCGACCAGCGGGTCTGGCGCGAGGTCAACCGGCGCAACCGGGACTGGCTGCGGCCCTGGGAGGCGACCATCCCGCCGCCCACGCCCAGCGGGCCCATCGCGCACCGGCCGACGTACCGTCAGATGGTCCGCCATCTGCGGGCGGAGGCGAACGCGGGCCGGATGCTGCCGTTCGTGATCGAGTACCAGGGGCGACTGGTGGGGCAGTTGACGGTCGCCGGGATCACCTGGGGCTCCATGTGCTCGGGGCATGTCGGCTACTGGGTCGACGAGTCGGTCGCCGGGCGGGGGGTGATGCCGACGGCGGTCGCGCTCGTCGTCGACCACTGCTTCCGGACCGTCGGACTGCACCGCGTCGAGGTCTGTATTCGCCCCGAGAATCGGCCCAGCCGACGGGTCGTGGAGAAACTCGGATTCCGTGAGGAAGGCCTTCGTCCACGATATCTTCACATCGACGGTGCCTGGCGCGACCATCTCGTCTTCGCGCTCACCGCCGAAGAGGTGCCCGAGGGGCTGCTCGGCCGCTGGCGGCGCGAACAGGCGCGGAACGCGCGGAACGCGGGATCCGATGCCGGCAAGCCCGGACAGCCGCAATAAATGAAATGCGTGTTCGAAAAAAATGGTACGGACGTGCGGCCGACGCCCGGGCGAACGACCGGGTTGAACGAGTCGGAGCGTTCTCGACTCGTTAATTTCGCGCTCTCGATGGCCCGCTGATCGGATCGGTCACAAAAAAAGCTCGAAATATCAGCCAGATCGTGCGACACACCGGCTCAATTGGCGGATGGCCTCACGCAAACCCCTCTACCGTGTGAGGCGTGAGCAGCAGCGGCCTCATCTACGCAGTCATCGTCGGGGCCTGGGCCGCCTACTTGGTGCCGATGTGGCTCCGTAGGCAGGACGAGCTGAACGAAGCCCGTCCGACGGAACGCTTCAGCACCGCCATCCGGCTGCTTTCCGGCCGGGCGGGGATGGAGCGCCGTTACGCCAGGGACCTGCGGGCGCGCTCCACCGAAGAGGGGGAGCCCAGCGCCGAACCGGACGGCGTCACCGACTCGGTGGACGTCCGGGCCTTCGCCGTGCCCCCGCTCCGGCAGCACACGAGGGCACAACTACCGGTGGAGCGGGGTGAGTCACCGCAGCACGGTCAGCAGCCGCAGCGGCCGCAGCAGCCGGAGAAACCGGCCACGCAGGCGCCCGCGGTGGCGCAGGCGCAGCCGGTGCCCCAGCAGGGCGGTGCGCCGGCCAAGCAAGGGGCGGCCAAGCAGGGGACCGCCAAGCAGGGGGCACTCAAGCAGGGGGCGGCCCAAGTGCCCGCTCCCGCGCGGGCGAAGCGGTCGGGCCGGCAGACGGCGGGCGCACACCGGGGCGACTCGGCGGAGGCCAAGGCGCGGGCCCAGCGCTCGAAGGTGCTCGCGCGCCGACGGCGTACGACTGTGATGCTCTTCCTCGCCTTCACGCTCGGCGCGGTCGTCGCAGCGGTCGGCGGACTCGCCTTCCTGTGGGCGCCGGGGGTACCCGCGGTGCTGCTGAGCACCTACATCGCGCATCTGCGCCGCCAGGAGGGCAAGCGGTTCGCGTACACCATGGACCGGCAGCAGGCCGAGGCGGCGGCGCAGCGACTGCGCGAGCGGCAGCCCCAGCGGCGGCGCCCCGCGCCGGACCCGGTCGACACCGACGAGCCGGAGGACGGACCCGAGAGCGAGGAGACCCGGGTCGAGCTGACCGCGCTCGCGGCCGACCGGCGGGCCCTCGTCGAGCAGACCGACCACGCCGAGTGGGTCGACCAGCAGCGTGAGCGTCAGCGGCGGCCCGGCCAGGGCGACAGCTGGGACCCGGTCCCGGTGCCGCTCCCGACGTACGTCACCGCGCCGGTCGCGCCCCGGGCCACGTCCGGGGTCGACCTCGGTGCCCCGGACGCGTGGAGCTCCGCGCGCTCCAGCGCGGCCGACCCGCACGGCTCGTCGGGCGCCTCCGCGAACTCCCCGAGCGCCTCCGGGCGCGCGCCGGAGGGGGAGTGCGGCGGCGAGGAGAGCGCGGACGACGCCGGTCCTGGGGAGGAGGCCGACGCACCCGACGGCGGCCGTTCCGACGCCCGCCGGGCCGCGTCCGCGCGGCGCTCCCGGGAGCGGGGGCGTACGCCGCTCTTCGACCAGTACGAGGACGGCGACCGGCCGCGCGCGGCCAACGAGTGACCCTCGGCCCTCCGGCTCCTCCCCTCCCGCTGACCAGCCACGAGCCGTCCGCAGCCGTCCACGCGCCGCCCGCGGGCGGGTCCCCGGCCGCCCGGGAACGGATTTCCAAGCACCGCGATGGGGATGCTAGAGTTTCACTCGTTGCAAGGGCCTGTGGCGCAGTCCGGTAGCGCACCTCGTTCGCATCGAGGGGGTCTGGGGTTCAAATCCCCACAGGTCCACGCATCACAGAGGTTCGCTCCCCGTCAGGGGAGCGGGCCTCTGGTCGTTTTCAGGGTTCTTGCGGGTCAAGTGGTGGGCCCGAGCGCTGATGTGGAGCTTCGATCTCCGGCGGCGCGGCATCCGGTTCCGTGATCGCGTCGAAGTACGGCCAGCCGTCCAGCTCGATCGTTCGGGTGGTGGGGTGGAGGTCCAGGTTCGGGGCCGCGGCGTCCAGGAGGCGGCGGACCGTGCCGGGCTCGTGGAGGTTGAGGTACGTGTGGTCCGAGAGGCGGACCAGGGCGCCGGCGTCGAAGTAGCAGTTCGAGACGGCGCGGTTCTCCGCCGGGCTGAAGAGCAGGACCAGACGGCGTCCCCGGGGGCCGTCGGGGTAGAGCGACAGCTTCAGGTGGCAGTGGTCGTAGGCGACGTTGGAGCGTTGGCGGACGGTCCAGTGCCACGTGGTGTCGCCGACGACGAGACGGCGAAGGCGGGTGTTCTTGCTCACGGGCACACCGTAGGGGCCCGACACCCCGGTGGGCACCGGGATTTCGGGCCGGGCGTCAGGGGCGGAGCGGCTTCGCGAAGCACAGGCTCAGTTCGTGGAAGCGGTAGTGACCGAACTTCGCGCAGGGTTCGTAGCCGCTGGAGGTGTAGAGGGCCACGGCCTCGGGCTGCTTGGAACCTGTCTCCAGGACCATGCGGGTGCGGCCGCCGGCGCGGGCGTCGGCCTCCAGTTCGCCGAGTATGCGGCGGGCCAGACCGAGGCCACGCGCCCCGGGGGTGACGTACATCCGCTTGATCTCGGCGTCCCCGTCCTGGTACCCCTCCTCATTGGTGTCCTGGGACCGCCAGCCGCCCGTGGCGACGGGGCTGCCGTGCTCGTCGTAGACGATCAGGTACAGCCCGGCCGGGGGGACGAAGTGGGCCGGGTCCATGGGGGTGGCGTCGCCGTCGTCGCCGTAGCGCACGCCGTACTCGGCCTGGACCTCGTCGTTCAGCTTGACGGCGTCGGGGTGGTCGAAGGGGACCCGGCGGATAATCATGTCAAGCATCGTACATCTATGCATGCGCATGCTCCATACCTGGACCGTGTCCAAGGTGCGGGTATGGTGCCCGGGTGCTGACTGTGACCTCTGTGAATGTGAACGGGCTGCGGGCCGCCGCGAAGAAGGGCTTCGTGGAGTGGCTCGCCGGGACCTCGGCGGACGTGCTGTGCCTCCAGGAGGTGCGGGCCGAGCCGGAGCAGCTCCCCGCCGGGGTGCGGCAGCCTGAGGGGTGGCATGTCGTGCACGCCCCGGCGGCCGCCAAAGGACGCGCGGGAGTGTCGCTGTACAGCCGTCGTGAGCCCGACCGGGTCCAGATCGGCTTCGGGTCGGCGGAGTTCGACGGCAGCGGGCGGTACGTCGAGGCCGACCTGCCCGGTGTCACCGTCGCCAGCCTCTACCTTCCCTCCGGCGAGGTCGGGACCGAGCGGCAGGACGAGAAGGTGCGGTTCATGGACGAGTTCCTCGCCCATCTGAAGGAGCTGCGCGAGCGTGCGGCCGCCGACGGGCGCGAGGTCGTGGTCTGCGGCGACTGGAACATCGCCCACCGGCCGGCCGACCTCAAGAACTGGCGGGCGAACCAGAAGAACTCCGGGTTCCTGCCCGAGGAGCGCGCGTGGCTCGACCGGGTGTTCGACCAGGCGGACGGGGCGTACGTCGATGTGCTCCGCGCCCTGCACCCCGACGTCGAGGGGCCCTACACCTGGTGGTCGTACCGGGGGCGGGCCTTCGACAACGACTCGGGATGGCGGATCGACCACCACGTGGCCACGGCCGGGCTCGCGGACAAGGCGGTCAAGGGGTTCGTGGAGCGGGCCGCGACCCACGCGGAGCGGTGGTCGGACCATGCGCCGGTGACGGTCGTGTACGACCTCTGAGGTCTGCCCCGGCGGGTGACCGGCGGGCGCGGCGTCCCGGACGGGTGACCGGCGGGCGCGGCGTCCCGGACGGGTGACCGGCGGGCGGGCGTCGCGGACGGGTGACCGGCGTGCGCGGCGTCCCCGGCGGGCGACCGACATCACCGGTCTTTGACACTCTGTGCCACACCGCACCGGTTGTTCGATTGCTGTGCGGAAATACTCATCCCCAGAGGACGGTACTCACCGGCCGAAGGGGGAGACGTGCGGGGGCAGGGGCCAGGCGGCCACAACGAGTTGAGCGGCGTAGTGCACGGTCCCAGCGTGCAGGCCGCCGTCGTGTACGGCGGAGTCCAGGTCCACACCGGTGACGCGGTCGCGGCACGGCCGCGCACCGCGGTTCCGTGGCAACTGCCGCCCGCGGTCCCGCTCACCGCTCGCACGGCCGAGGTCGAGCGGCTGGAGCACCACCGCGTCTCCGTGTCCCGCAGGGGCCATCCCGTCCTCGCCGCGGTGAGCGGACTGGGCGGGGTGGGAAAGACCGCCCTCACCCTCTCCTGGCTGCACGGACTGCGACCCGACTTTCCGGACGGCCAGCTGTACACGGACCTGGGCGCCCAGTCGCCGTCCGGGCCGGCCGATCCCGCCGAGGTGCTGAGCGGATTCCTGCGCGGGCTGGGTGTGCCGCCGCGACAGGTGCCCCATGAGCCGGACGAACGGGCCGCGCTGTACCGGTCGTTGACCGCCGAACGCGCGCTCGTGGTCCTCCTCGACGACGCGGCGACGGCGGCGCAGGTCCGTCCGCTGCTGCCGGGCGGCCGCAACCTCACCGTCGTGACCAGTCGTCGGCGGATGTCCGGCCTGGCGCTCGAAGGCTGCCACCAACTGCAGTTGGAGCCTCTCGCACCGGAAGCGGCGCTGGAACTTCTCGCGGCGACACTCGCCGACGACCGGGTGGCCACCCAGACCGACGACGCCCGAGCCCTCGTCCGCCTGTGCGCCGGGCTGCCGCTCGCCGTGCGTGTCGCGGGCGCACGGCTCGCCGCCCGGCCGGGCAGGCGGATCGGCACGATGGTGCGCGCCCTCGCCGCCGAGCGGGGGAGACTCGACGGGCTCGCCATCGAGGGCGATCACGGTGTGCGTGCCGCGCTGGATCTGTCGTACCGGGGCCTGCCCGAGACATCGGCCCGGCTCTACCGGCTGCTCGGAGTGCATCCCGGGCGGGAGTTCCAGAGCGCGGTCGCGACGGCGGTTCTGGCTCGCGGGCCCGCCGACGGCGGGCCGGGGCCCGGCAGCGCCGCCGGGCCGCCCGGCGCGGAGCGTGCGCTGGAGAACCTGTACGACGCCAATCTGCTGATCGACGCGGGCGAGGACCGCTATCGCTTCCACGACCTCGTCCGGCTGCACGCGGCCGAGAAAGCCGCGCAGGACGAGTCCGAGGCGGAACGGGCGGCCGCGTTCCGCCGGCTCGCGGACCACTATCTCGCCACCGCGACCCGGGCGGAGAAGGCCGTCGAGCCGTACCACCCCTTACGGGAACGGTCCTACGGCCTCGGACCGGTGGTCGAGGGCGACCCCGGACCCGGGCCACGGGCCGCACTGGACTGGCTGGAGCGGGAACTGCCCCAGCTGATGGCGGTGATCCGCCGTGCCAGGGCTGCGGGCGCGGCGGAGGCCTGCTGGCAGCTCGCCGATGCCATGGGGCCGCTCTTCGTCCGGCGCAAGCACTACGACGAGTGGCTCGCCGCGTACGGGGAGGGGCTGGTGGCGGCGCGCGAGGTGGGCGACACCCAGGCCGCGTGCCGGATGCTGACGTCGGGGGGCCAGGGCGCTCTGGGGAGCGGCGGGCACGGACGGGCGCTGGAGATGTTCGAGGAGGCGGCCGGGCTCTTCGCCTCCATCGGCGACATGCTCGGCCACGCCCGGACGCTCAACTACCGGGGGCTGGCCCTCCAGCGGCTGGGGCAACTGGACGAAGCGGCCGTGCTGTTCGCCCGCGCGGCCGTCGAACTCCCCAGGCACGGGGACGAGCGCGCGGGCGGGCTCGCCCGGCTCAACGCCGCCGACGTCGACCTCGACCTCGGGCGTCCGGAGCGGGCCGCCGAAGCGGCCGCGGCGGCCCGGGAGACGTTGCTGGCCGTGGACGACCCCTACAACGCCGCGCGGGCCGCCACGCTGCTCGGTCGGTCCGCCCTGCTGCGAGGCGGGCTGGACGAGGCGGAACGCCTGCTCTCCGGAGCGCTCGACGATCTCGGCGCCGTGGGGGCGGACTCCGAGACGGCCCGGGTGCTCGGTGCGCTGGGCGAGGTCGCCGAGCGCCGTGGCGAGCACGCCCTCGCCCGAGAGCGCTACGGCCGGGCACTCGCGCTGGCCACTGCGGCGAGGCAGCCAGGGCAGGCCGATGAACTGAGGGAGCGGTTACGGTTGTTGGCCGATGCCGATGCCGAAGCTTAGGTCGATGTCGATGCTTGGGTTGACGCCGACGCCGACGCCGACGCCGACGCCGAGGGCGACCTCGACGCCGGCCCCGAGGGCGGGTGTCGAGGTCGGCGGTGCCGGAAGGACGGGGCGGTCGGTGGCCCGGTGGACTGTCGTACACCACCGTCTCATCGAGCGCCTGTCACCAGCCATGTGTGGGCCAGGGACGCCCAGACCGGCCAGGGGTGCAGGGCCGCGTGGTGTGCGGTGAGGCGCAGCCGTATCGGCACGCGGCCGTGGGGGCCCACACGCAACCAGCACCTCCCGGCCCCCGTGGGCCCCGTGTGCACCGCCACCACGGCCGTGCCCGGGTGAGCGGCGGCCAGCGCGTCGGCCGCGGCGTCTCCCGATCCCGGCGCCACCAGCACGTCCGCGAGGACGGGCCAGGGCCAGGGGGCGGGCAGTTCCACCCGCAGATGCTCGTCGACGAGCGGGGGACAGCCGGCCGGTCCGGGAGGAGCGATCCGGACGTAGCGGCCCCACGGGCCCGGCGTCCCTCTTCCCGCTCTGTTCACGATCCGGCTCCGCCCGGCACGCCGTAGCGCACCAGGACCGGCGGCGACGCGGCCTCCGCGGCGGGGCGGGCGACCGGCGCGCGCAGACGCAGCTTCCGGTAGAGCAGGGTGCGCATCCGCCGGGCGAAGCGGCCCGGTTCCGAACTGATTCGGGCCGCGACCCGTGCGTACCGGTCCGGGCGGTGGGCGACGGAGCTCTGCCGCAGCTGGCGGAGCAACGGCCGGCTCGTGTCGACCCACGGCACCAGCGAGCGCAGTTCGGCCATGGGCGAGGAGGGGTCGAGGTCGGTGTCCGGTGAGCCGGCGGCCAGGAGACGGGCGCCCGTCATCGTGCCGTACAGCGACACCGAGCCGTGGTCCGAGACGATGTAGTCGGCCGCGACGACGGCGCCGCACCACTCCGCGTGCTGGCTGACCAGCCCGATGCCGCAGCGGCTGAGGCCGGCGAACGCGCTGCGGATGTGCCATTCGCTGTGGGCGTTCCAGACGTTCGAGTGCAGCATGACGACGATGCGGAAGTCCTCCCGGGGGAGCTGGTCGGCCAGTTGCTCCAGCAGGTCCCAGTGCCGTCCGAGCAGAGACTCGGGGCCCCAGGTCGAGCAGACGAGGACGAGCTCCTGCCAGGGCGCCGCGCCGAGCGCGCGCCGGTACTGGTCCCGTGCGGGCAGGCTCGCCGCGACACGGTCGTAGCAGGGGTCCCCGACCACCTCGGCCACGGGCAGGGCCTCGGGGCACTCCCGGCCGAGGCGGGTGCGGTCGTCCTCGTGGGCCAGGACGATCGCCGCGGGCACCACCACTCCGTCGCGGACCAGCCACTGCCGGCCCAGTCCGTACACCTCGCGCACCGCGGGGAGACGGCCGGGACGGCCACGACGGTCGTCGGGCACGGAGACGCGCTTGTTGTACGAGGCACCGTGCGGCAGCACGATCACCGGGACGTTCAGTTCGTGCAGGCTCCCGTAGCTCGCGGTGAGCGCGAGGTCGAAGCGGGTGTGCACCGCCTGTCCCCAGGGCACGACGAGGGCCCTGGTGTTCTCCAGGAACTCGTCCACGCCGTGGTTGAAGACGTCACCGGCCACCGTGAAGAGCACCTGCACCCGCGGGTCCCCTTCCAGCAGCCGGACCGCGTCCAGCAGCCGGCGGGCGGAGGTCACGGTGTGGACCACCGCGAGGACCCGCTTGCGGATACGGAAGGTCGCCCAGCGCTCGACATCCAGACGCAAGGGCACGGCAGGGCGCCGGTCGGCGTCCGGCATCAGCAGGCTCATCTGAACTCCCCCGTGAAGCAACAGAGTTGAGGTGTGGTCCGGCAGCTCGTCGTCGGCCGCTGTCCTGCTTCTCCCCGGACAGGTGGACGGCCGGCTTGCAGAAAACTTGCACCTCGGGCGTGCGGGTCCGTCAGCCTGCTGCGTGCGCCCCTTCGCGCGCCTGTGCGCCCTGCCTTGCACCTCTGTTCCGTCCGGCGCGGTGGCGACAGTGAGACATGAGGTGGACAGATGTGCGATCCACCGGCCGCCCGGTGCGAAGACCGCCGGCGCGAGGACGGCACGACCGCGGCACACGCCTGGACGAAGCGAACCACCTGGGGGAAGTGGTGCACCTTCTTGCGCTCGGGCCGCTCGAACTGTGGCACGGGGGACGGCAGTACCCGCTCGGATCCCTGAAGGAGCGGCGGGTGCTCGCGGTCCTGCTGTACGCCCAGGGGGATCCCGTCGCCGTCGATACGCTCGTCGAACGGGTCTGGGACGACGACGAGGTGCCCGTGACCGCCGTGGAGACGCTGCACACCTATCTCTCCCGGCTGCGCACCCGGCTGCGTCGCGCCGTCGGTGAGCTGGTGCTGCTGGAGCGCCCGTCCCCGCGCCGCTACCGGTTGCGCGTCCAGCACGCGGACGACGTGGACTTCGTACGGCTGCACCGGCTGCGTGACGAGGCCCGCGCGGCGGCCGGGCGCGGGGACCGGGAGTACGCCGTCGGTCTGCTGCACACCGCCGCGTCACTGTGGCGGGGGGAGCCGTTCGCCGAGTTCACCGGCGACTGGGCCGCCTCCGCCCGGGCGCGGCTGACCGAGGACCACCGCCGGGTGCGCGAGGAACGCATCCGGCTGGAACTGGAGCTGGGCCGTCACGCCGACCTCCTGGGCGAACTCCACGAACTGGTCTCCCTGAACCCGCTGGCCCAACAGGCGGTCACCGCCCTGATGCTGGCCCTGTACCGGTCCGGCCGGGACGGCGAGGCGCTGGCCCTGTACCGCACCACGCGCCACCGGCTCAACGAGGAACTCGGCATCGACCCCGGCACCGAACTCCAGGAACTGCAGCTGCGGATCCTCAGTCAGGACCCCGCCCTGCGAGAACACCACGCGGCGGGGGGCGAGCCCGGGACCGGCCAGGGCAGGGGTGCCCCGCGGGCGGCGGACCGGGCTGAGGGGCATCCGGGAAGCAGTCTGCCGCGGGACACCAGGGACTTCACCGGCCGCACGAGTGAGCTGGGCATCCTGCTCGCCGGCCACGGACCCGACGGCAACGGGACCGCGCTGCCGGTCACCGTCGTGCACGGCATGCCCGGCGTCGGCAAGAGCGCGCTGATCGTGCACGCCGCGCACCGGATGCGCGAGCGCTATCCGGACGGACAGTTCTACGTGGACCTGCGCGCCTACAGCGACCAGCCGCCCCACGATCCCGCGGACGCCCTGGCGTTCCTGCTGCACACCGTCGGAGTCCCCGATCCGCTGCCCGTCACCCTGGACGAGCGGACCGCGCGCTGGCGTGAGTGGACCGCCCGGCACCGGGTGCTGGTGGTGCTCGACAACGCCCGGGACGCCGAGCAGATCCGCCCGCTGCTGCCCGGCTCGCCGGACTGCCGCGCGATCGTCGCCAGCCGTAACCGGCTCGCCGAACTGGACGGCGCCACACCGCTGTTGCTGGACGTGCTGTCCGTGACCGAGGCCGGTGCGCTCTTCGCCCGGATCGCGGGGGCGGCCCGGGTCTCCGACACCGCCGCCCTGCGCCGCGTCGTGGAACTGTGCGGCAGGCATCCGCTCACCCTGCAGCTGCACGCGAGCCGGTTCCGGCACCGGGACACCTGGGACCTGGAGTACGTCGCGGACCGGTTGGACGGGGCCGGCGACCGGTTGGAGGAGTTCGACGAACGGGTCGCCGCGGCTCTGGAGATGTCCTGCGCCGATCTGGACGCCGCGGCGCGCGGGCTGTTCCGCCGGCTCGCGCTGCACCCGGGCCCCGACATCACCCTGGAGGCGGCGATGGCGCTGTCCGGGGACGTCGAGCCGGGCGCGGTGCGCCGCGCGGCCGAATCCCTGCTGGACCGCCACCTGCTGGACGAACCGGTCCGGGACCGCTATCAACTCCATGATCTGGCCCGTGCGTTCGGCGGCCGTCTCGGCCGCCGGGAGGATCCGCAGACCGAGCGGCGCGCGGCGCTGAGGCGGCTGATGTCGTACTACCTCACGGCTGCCGATCGGGCGGATCGGCTCGCCCATCCGCGGCGGCGCAGACGACACGTCCCGAGGGAACTCATCGCACCGGTCACCCCCGGTTTCGCCGCGGAGTCGCACACCGAGTCCGCCGCCGACGAGGCGTCGGTGTGGCTGACCGTGGAGCGAGGCAACCTGCTGGCGGTGGCACGTACGGCCGCGGCGGAGTTCCCCGAGTTCGCGGCGCTGTTCCCGCACGTCCTCGCGCACTCCCTGCAACGCTGGGGCACGCACGACATCACCGCGGAGCTGCAGGCCGCCGCGTTGACCGCGCTGCGCTCGGGCGAGGACCGGCCGGCCCTCGCCCGGACCCTGGTGGAGCGGGCGAGTGTCCTGGCCCGGGAGGACCACAACGCGGCTCTCGACCACGCCACCGAGGCGTTGACCCTGTTCGAGGACCTCGGTGACCCCCGGGGCCGGGCCGACGCGCTGCTCGAGATAGGCCGTGCCCATCTCGGGGCGGGGCGCGGCGAGGCGTGTCTGCGAGAACTGGACCGGTGCCTCGTGCTCTACCGCGCGGTCGACGATCCGCACGGCATCGCCGCCACCCTCAATGTGCAGGGCACGGCGCGGGTGCATCGGGCGGAGTACGCCGAGGCGACGCACTGCTTCCGGACCATGCTCGGCATCAACCGGGGACTGCGTGATCGTCACGGTGAGGCCGTCGCATGGAACAACTTGGGGGACATCCGGCTCGCCCTGGGGCTCCCCGAGGAAGCCGGCTACCACTACGAGCACGCCCTCGTCCTGATGCGTGACATCGGAGGGAAGAAGGACCTCGCGATTCTCGACACCAATCTCGGTGCCGTGTACTCCGCCACCGGTCAGCCGGCGCGGGCGCTCGCCTGTTTCCGCCGGGCCCTGGCCAGCCATCGGGCGGGCGGGGACGCCATCGGTGAGGTCAACACCCTGATCTCGCTGGGCGAGACCTGTGCGGGTTCCGGTCGTACGAAGGACGCCCTGGACCACTTCGGCGCGGCGGAGAAGGTCGCCCGCCGCATCGACAATTCCTACGAACGGCAGAGAGCGCTTCTCGGAATTGCTGACACGCATTACAGGGAGAGGCGGTGGGGCATCTCGCTGGAGACCTATCGGAAGGCACTTTCCATCGCGCACGAACACAGTTATTCGTTGTGCTCGGCGCGGGCGCTGGCCGGTATTTCCCGGGTGAGCCTCCGAATGCACGACATCCCGTCCGCCCGAGCCCACGCGGAACGCGCGCTGGCGATGTACCGCAGGCTCGGGGCGGACGGGGAGGCGGCTGAACTGGGCCGCTTGTTCGACGACTGGGGGGCTACCGGCTCGTGAGGGCCGGCCCGGCTACCAGATGCATTCCGCGTACGCGGAAGTCATGTTCATGACGAAAATGGCAGCAGTGGCGAAGCCGAGGGTGAGTACGCGGTTCACTTCTCTCCTGGTTCGAAAGTGGATCCGAAGGGGAAGCGTCTGATCGACGATTGGGCCCCACATTAGTCGATTCGACGGACCGTCGAATCGATTCTGCTCACCCGTTCGGGTGAATATCGCGGCTGCGCGGATTCAACTCCCGCCTTGTTAATTTGTCGACTCGCGCAGTCGCCGGTCCAGTGCCAGAGAGAGTTCCGCTTCCGCCACGCTCTTCGCCAGCGGCCGTAGGCGGGCGAGGTCTTCGGTGGTGCGGCCCGGCTGGGTGAGGATGAGGTCGGTGAAGAGGGTGGCCAGGGCCTCGGCGTGTTCGCGGACGCGGCGGCCGGCGCTGAGGACGTCGGCGAGGGGGACGCCCTCGCGGACCAGCGCGGCCGAGACGTCGAGGAGACGGCGGCTGATGTGGACGATCTCGCCGCCGTCGGTGCCGAGGTAGCCCAGGTCGAGGGCGGCGGCGAGGTTCTCCGAGGTGGCCTGGTCGCCGAAGTGGTCGGCCAGCTCCTCCGGGGTGAGGCGGACCGGGACCTCTTCCGTGGGGGCGCCGAGGCCCAGCAGGTCGCCCACGTCGCGGCCCTGGTCGAAGGCCTCCGCCAAGTCCGCTATGCCGCTGAGGGTGTGGCCGCGCTCCAGCAGGGCCGCGATCGTGCGCAGCCGGGCCAGGTGTGTGTCGTCGTACCAGGCGATGCGGCCCTCGCGGCGGGGCGGCGGGATCAGTTTGCGCTCCCGGTAGAAGCGCAGGGTGCGTACGGTGATGCCGGCCGCCTCGGCCAGCTGTTCCATGCGGTACTCGTGTCGCCCGCCGTCGTCTGCCGCGTCTCCTGCCGCTTCTTCTGCCACCCGCGCAGCCTATGTCGTACCGCTGGTAACTCCAGAGCACCCGACCCCTACCCATCGGTACGGTCCTGCCCTACGCTCCCACTGCGCCAGTGATTACTGGCGCGTACATGGCGCGTACATGGTGCGAACGCGGTGTGCGCACGCGATGAGGCGTGGAGGTACCGGATGGGCGGGCACAAGGGCGGGAACGTGCCGCATGTGCGGGTGGCGGTGGTCGGGTCCGGGTTCGGCGGGCTCGGTGCGGCCGTGCGGCTGCGGCGCGAGGGGATCACCGACTTCGTCGTCCTGGAGCGGGCGGGGTCGGTCGGCGGCACCTGGCGGGACAACGACTATCCCGGGTGCGCCTGTGACGTGCCGTCCCACCTCTACTCGTTCTCGTTCGCGCCCGACTTCGCGTGGCCGCGCGCCTTCTCCGGGCAGGAGCACATCCGGGCCTATCTGGAGCACGTGACGGACGTCTTCGGGCTGCGGCCGCACATCCGCTTCGACTCCGAGGTGCTGCGGATGGCCTGGGACGCGGAGCGGTTGTGCTGGGACATCGAGACCAGCGGTGGGGCGCTCTCCGCCGACTTCGTCGTCTCCGCCACGGGACCGCTCTCCGACCCCAAGGTGCCGACCGAGGCCGAACTGCCGGGGATCGGCTCCTTCCCGGGCAAGGTCTTCCACTCCGCCCGCTGGGACCACGGCTACGACCTGCGCGGCAAGCGGGTCGCGATGATCGGTACGGGCGCCTCCGCGATCCAGATCGTGCCGGCGATCCAGCCCGAGGTCGGCCGGCTGACCCTCTTCCAGCGGACCCCGCCGTGGGTGCTGCCCCGCGTCGACCGGAGCATCAGCGGGGCCGAGAAGTGGCTGCACAAGCAGCTGCCGTTCACCGCGCAGGCCCGGCGCGGACTGCTCTGGGGCGTACGGGAGTTGCAGGTGCAGGCCTTCACCAAGCGGCCGAACCAGCTGGGTCTGGTGGAGCAATTGGCGAAGCGGCACATGGCGCGGAGCGTCAAGGATCCGCAGCTGCGGGCCCGGCTCACCCCGGACTACCGCATCGGCTGCAAGCGCATCCTGCTGTCCAACACCTACTACCCGGCGCTCACCCGGCCGAACGTCGACGTGGTCGCCTCCGGGCTGGCCAAGGTCGACGGCTCCACGCTCGTCGCCGCCGACGGGACCGCCGCAGAGGTCGACGCGATCGTCTTCGGCACCGGGTTCCACGTCACCGACATGCCCATCGCCGACCGGGTGGTGGGCGCCGAAGGACGCACGCTCGCCGAGGCGTGGGCGGAGAGCGGGATGCGGTCGCTGCGCGGGGCGTCGGCCGCCGGGTTCCCCAACTGGATGACGGTCATCGGGCCCAACACGGGGCTCGGGAACTCCAGCATGATCCTGATGATCGAGTCCCAGCTCAACTACATGGCCGACTTCGTACGGCAGTTGGACGTGCTGGGGGGCCGGGTGGCCCTCGACGCGCGGCCCGACGCCGTGGACGCCTGGAACGAGCGGGTGCAGAGGCGCATGGAGCGCACGGTGTGGAACACCGGCGGCTGCACCAGTTGGTACCTCGACGCGAGCGGCCGCAACACGACCGTCTGGCCGGGTACGACCACCGAGTTCCGCGGTGCGACCCGGCGGGTCGATCTGAGCGAGTACGAGGTGGTGCGGGCCGCCCCGCCGGGTACGAGGAACAGCGGCGGGGCGACGGACACGGATCAGGACACGGAGAAGGTGGAGGCCGGGGCGTGACCCGACTGACGCATGTGAAGCACGGGCCGTACGCGCCGCCCGTAGCCGTACGGGAGTTGGCGGCCGTGTCCGCCGATGGGGCGCGGCTGCACGTCGAGGTGCACGGCCCGCAGGAGGACGCGCCGACGGTGGTGCTCGTGCACGGCTGGACCTGCTCGACGGCGTACTGGGCGGCGCAGGTCCGGGACCTCGCCGTCGACCACCGGGTCGTCGTCTACGACCAGCGCGGGCACGGACGCAGTCCCGCCTCCGCCCTGTGCAGCGCGGACGCCCTCGCCGACGATCTGGAAGCGGTGCTCGCGGCGACGCTCGCACCCGGCGAGAAGGCGGTGCTGGCCGGGCACTCCATGGGCGGGATGACCGTGATGGCAGCCGCCGGACGGCCGGGCTTCCAGGAGCACGCGGGGGCCGTCCTGCTGTGCAGCACGGGCAGTTCGAAGCTCGTCGCCGAGTCGCTGGTCGTGCCGCTGCGGCCGGGCCGGGTCCGGACCTGGCTGACCCGGAAGATCCTCGGCTCCCGGGCACCGCTCGGGCCGGTCACGCCGGTCGCCCGGCGGATCCTCAAGTACGCCACGATGGGCCCCGGTTCGTCACCGGCGATGGTCGAGGCCTGCGCGCGGATCGTGCACGCGTGCCCGGCCCGGGTGCGGCACGCCTGGTCGCACGTCCTCGACTCGCTCGATCTCGACCACCGCGTACGGGAGTTGACGGTGCCGACGGCCGTCGTCGTGGGCACCGCGGACCGGATGACCCCGCCCGTGCACGCGCGGGCGCTGGCCGCCGCGCTGCCCGACTGCGTGGGCGTGAGCGAGCTGACCGGGGTCGGACACATGTCACCGGTGGAGGCACCGGAAGCGGTCACCGCGCGCATACGCGAGCTGGCCGCGCTGTACGTACGCGCCGGGCGGGACGAGTTGGAGGAGGCGGGCGCATGAGCAACGGCAGCACCCTGGAGGGGCGGGTCGCGGTCGTCACCGGGGCCGCGCGGGGCGTCGGGGAACTCCTCGCGCGCAAGCTCTCGGTGCGGGGGGTGAAGGTCGCGCTCGTCGGCCTCGAACCGGACGAGCTGAAGCGGGTGTCGGAACGGTTGTACGGAGACAGTGAGTACTGGCACGCCGATGTCACCGACCACGAGGTGATGACGCGGGTCGCGGCCGAGGTGAAGGAGAGGTTCGGGCGGGTCGACATCGTCGTCGCCAACGCGGGCGTCGCCAACAGCGGGCCGTTCGTGGACTCCGACCCCGACTCCTGGCGGCGCGTCATCGAGGTCAACCTCGTCGGATCGGCCGTCACCGGGCGGGCGTTCCTGCCGGCGCTGGTCGAGAGCCGGGGGTACCTGCTGCAGATCGCCTCCCTCGCGGCGATCACCCCGGCGCCGATGATGACGGCGTACTGCGCGTCCAAGTCGGGCGTCGAGGCGTACGCGCACTGTCTGCGGGCCGAGGTCGGTCACCAGGGGGTGGGCGTCGGGGTCGGGTATCTGTCCTGGACCGACACGGACATGGTGCGCGGGGCCGACAAGGACGAGGCGCTGCGGGAGTTGCGGGAGCGGCTGCCGTGGCCGGCCGGGAAGACGTACCCGCTGGGGCCGGCCGTGGACCGGCTCGTCGCCGGGATCGAGCGGCGGTCGAGTCATGTGTACGGGCAGTGGTGGCTGCGCGGGATGCAGGGCGTACGCGGGTATCTCCCGGGGCTCATCGGGACGTTCGCGCCGCGTGAGGTGCGGCGGATGGAGCCGCGGCTGCGCGGGGGGCCCCCTTCCTTTTAACACACTCCCAGACCCCCAGAAAAAGACAAAAAACCTATATGAGGTTTTCCTCTG
>NZ_JARGEE010000589.1:0-4433 GCF_033794485.1 Streptomyces sp. MB09-02B | reverse complement strand
GTCCAAGGATAAGACGGCAAACGGTATTTCTGCCTGTCTCGTGGGCCAGGAGATGTGTACAAGAGGCCGCTCCAACCGCCACGACCTGTCGAGATGGGCGACGGAACGCCGTCTGGTGTGAGACCGGAGGCCCCGGCACGTCCGCGCCGGGGCCTCCGGTCTCACACCAGACGGCGTGCCGTCGCCCATCTCGTCAGCTCGTGGCGGTTGGAGAGCTGCAGCTTCCGCAGGACGGCGGACACGTGGGACTCCACCGTCTTCACCGAGATGTAGAGCTGCTTGGCGATCTCCTTGTACGCATAGCCGCGGGCGATGAGCCGCAGCACCTCACGCTCGCGCTGGGTGAGGCGGTCGAGGTCCTCGTCGACGGGCGGGGCATCGGTGGAGGCGAAGGCGTCGAGGACGAAGCCGGCCAGGCGGGGAGAGAAGACCGCGTCGCCTTCCTGGACCCGGAAGATGGAGTTCACCAGGTCCGAGCCGGTGATCGTCTTGGTGACGTAGCCGCGTGCACCGCCCCGGATCACTCCGATCACGTCCTCCGCCGCGTCCGACACGGACAGGGCGAGGAAGCGGACGGGCTGCTCGGCGTCCGCCATCAACGACGAACAGCGGCGCAGGACTTCGACGCCGCCGCCGCCGGGCAGGTGCACATCGAGGAGCACCACCTCGGGCCGCGTACTCGTGATCACCGAAACCGCCTGATCCACGTCGGGGGCCTCCCCGACCACCTCCACACCCGTGCGCTCCGTCTGCCCGATCTCGGCCCGCACACCGGTACGGAACATGCGGTGGTCGTCCACCAGCACGACCCGGACATGCCGCCCGGGGACGGACGGTCCCGGTGCGGAGGGAGCGGCCGGTGCCGTGGGTGCGGTGGGCTCCGCGGTGCCGTCGGGCGTGTCCTGCCGGGCGGGTTCACCGGGCAGGCCCTCGGCCGAACCGGTGCCCCGCGCGGCCGAACCTCCCGGGCCCCCGCTCGGCGTCGTGCCCGAACCGCCCTGTGCAGCAGTGTCGTTGGCCCCGTTCGCGTCACTCATGACGTCGTCTCCGCCCTCTCCATCTCCAGCTCGACCTCCGTGCCGCCGTCCGGTACGGCACGGAGCCGTGCTGTGCCTCCGTTGCGCTCCATGCGGCCGATGATCGATTCTCTGACGCCCATGCGGTCGGCGGGTATCGCGTCGAGGTCGAACCCTGGGCCGCGGTCGCGAACGGACACGAAAACCGTCCTTCCCTCGACCTCGGCGTAGACCTGCACGGCGCCGCCCTCGCCACCGTACTTGGCGGCGTTCACCATCGCCTCGCGCGCGGCCTGCATCTGCGCGGTCAGTCCCTCGTCGAGGGGGCAGTCGCCGACGACCACGACCTCTATGGGGACGCCGTGCTTGTCCTCGACCTCGGCCGCGTTCCGCCGGACTGCCTCGGCGAGGGTGTCGGGCTCGTCGGCCTCGTCCTTGCCCGTGCCCTCGGGCTTGTACAGCCAGTTCCGCAGGTCGCGCTCCTGGGCGCGGGCGAGACGGCGGACCTCGTTCGGGTTGTCCGCGTTCCGCTGTATCAGCGTCAGCGTGTGCAGCACCGAGTCATGGACATGGGCCGCGACCTCCGCGCGTTCCTGGGCGCGGATGCGCATCAGCCGCTCCTCGGAGAGGTCCTGGGTCATACGCACGAGGTACGGTCCGGCCAGCAGGGTTATGCCCACGAGGACCGCGAGCGCTGCCTGAAGGACCGAGCCGAGGTGGGCGGCCGAGCCCTGGAGGACGAATATCCCGGAGACCCCTGCGGTGACCAGCAGGACACCGGCCACGGAGCGCAGCAGCGTGATCGTGCGCCGACGACGGCCGACCTCGGCCCAGCGGGCCCGCCGCGCGTTGTCCGCCTGGCGCCAGACCAGGGCGACGCCGGCGGCGACGAGCACGGTCGGCCAGAGATACGCCGTGGCGCCCTCTCCGAGGTTCACATTGCCGACGAAGACCATGGCCACCACGACCATGAGGAGGAGGGCGACTATCTGGCCGCGGTCGGGCTTGCGGGCCACGAGTCTGCGGCGGCCGTCGGGTGAGGTCTCGGTGGCGATGGCCGGAGGCCGCTGGTTGTCGACGCCTCCCACGCCGAGCGGGACGAAGAACCAGAACGCCGCATAGACGAGGGCGCCGAGGCCGTCCGCCAGGAAGAGGCCGGCGAACACGAGCCGCACCCAGGTCACAGGCAGCCCGAGATGTCCGGCGAGCCCTCGCGCCACGCCTCCGAGCCAGCGTCCGTCGCTGCTGCGGTAGAGCTTGCGCGGGGGCCGCGGAGTGTCGACTGGCTGTGTTGCGGCTTCCGGCATGTCATCGATGTTCACACGCATGGCGGAGCGAGGCATCAGGGTCGACCCCCGAGACGCCCCTGATCTTCGGCGCAGGCGTGATCGAACACATCCCTCAAGCGGATATCAGGGTTCGACCAGGGTCATCCCGACTGCCATCGGACCGGCTCGGCGGTCACGATGGACGCATGACGGATCACCAGCACGCGGCAGCGGAGCCGGGCCCCGGCTCGGGTCCGGACGACCTGCGGCCCACCACCGAGCCGCAGGACGCCGTGCCCCCACCGGGCACGGGATCGCAGGAGCCGCGCGCGCACGGTGGCGCGGGCGCACACCCGCACGCGGGCAGGGGCACGCAGGCGGACGCGGGCGCGCCCGCGGATCGATCGGACGCAACCGGCCCCGCAGATCCGGCCGGAGACCCCGGCGCCCCGCACAGATTTCGCCGCGACCGGCGGTACAAGCTGCTGGGCGGTGTCTGTGCCGGGCTCGGGCGCCAGTGCGACATGGATCCGGTGATCTTCCGCGTGGTACTGGCGGTGCTCTCCCTGACCGGGGGCCTCGGACTCCTCTTCTACGGCTTCGCCTGGCTGTTCGTGCCGTACGACGACGAGGAGGAGAACGAGGTACGCAAGCTGCTGACCGGTCGGGTCGACGGCCAGGCCCTCACGGCCGTGCTCTTCGCGCTGGTCGGCTGCGGTGTCTTCCTCACCATGCTGGGCAACACCACCGTCCTGACCTTCTCGGTGGTCGTCTCCCTGCTCCTGGCCGGCGCGGGGTACTGGTCGCGGCACCGCGGCGCCCCCGACCCCGATCCACTGGCCGCCCAGGCGGTGGCCGATGCCCCGCCGGAGGCCCAGGCACCCCCCGTGGCCTCCGCCTACCCTTCGTGGTGGCGCGACCCCATAGTCAAGGACGGCACCCACATCGGGGGCACGGGATATCTGTGGGGCCCGTGGGAGTCCCGCGACCGGGACATAGCCGCGGCGGTCAACATCGCCCGGGGCATCCGGCCCGATCGCCAGGACATACGCGTCGCGCGTCCGCCGAAGCTGCGGGGGCCGCGCTGGATCGGCGGCTGGATCTTCCTGCTCGCACTCCTCGCGGGCGGCACAGGTACCGGCGCCACGTGGGAGGACCGCACGCTTGCCGCCAGCCTGCAGACCGGTCTGGCCTGCGCGCTGACCGTGCTCGGTCTGGGCATAGCCCTCAGTGCCTTCCTCGGCCGTACGGGAGCGGGGTCGATCTTCCTGGCCGTGGTCACGGCGGGACTCCTGGCGGGCACGGCGGCGCTTCCCTCGAACATCACCACCGACTGGGCCCGTACGAAGTGGACACCGCGGAACGCGGAGAGTGTGGCGGCCCGGTACGAGCTCGGGACCGGAGTGGGCACGCTGGACCTGTCCGGGGTGGACATACCGAAGGGAAAGTCGCTGAGCACGAGCGTGGAAGTGGGCGCGGGCAAGGTGAGGGTGGTGGTCCCACCGGACGTCACCGTGCGGCTCGACGTCGAAGTGGGCCTGGGTGACATCCAGTTGCCGGGTGACGACAAGGAGGACGTGGACGTGGCACCGGACAAGAGCGACCGGCTGACGCTGACGCCCGAGAAGGGCTCGGGCAGCGGCGGCACGCTCACCCTCGACCTCGAAGTCGGTCTGGGACAGGCGGAGGTGGCCCGTGCTGCGGCATGAGTTCCGGCCGGGGAAGCTCGTCGCCGGCCTCTTCCTCACCGCCGCCGGTGTCGTGTACCTCGGCGACGCGGGAGGCGCCTGGAATACCCCGTGGTTCGTGGTGATACCGCTTGTGGTCGGGGGGCTGTGCATCGCGGGGGCGGTCGCTTCTCTGCACCATGAGATACGGGGGCGCCGACGGGCGGGGCGGCCGGGAGCCACGGGGCCGACGGGGCCGGGAGGACCGGCGGGTACGGCGGGAACGTCCGGGGCGGCGAGCACGGATGGGCGCGGCTGAGGGCAGGAAGGCACAGCTGAGAGGGGGCGGCGGGGCCGAGGGTAGGCAGGCGCAGTTGAGAGGCCGGGGGCGCGGGCGGAGCCGAGGGTAGGCAGGCGCAGTCGCGAGCGGGCGGCGCGGCCGAAAGGAAGGCGGGCACGGCTGAGAGCGGGCGGGGTACGGC
>NZ_JARGEE010000588.1:0-4445 GCF_033794485.1 Streptomyces sp. MB09-02B | reverse complement strand
GGAAGGAAAGTCGGTCGAGGTGATGAAGAGGACGAGCGAGGGGGACTGGGTCTACATCATCGAAAACCCCTACGGCGTCTGACTCTCGTCGTCTGATTCTCGTCGTCTGATTCTCGTCGTCCCGGCATCACCGTCGGGCGACGGAACCTCGCCACGGCAACAGCGGCCGCATCGACTTTCTCGATGCGGCCGCCGCTGCTGTCCGGCGTCGATGCCACGGTCATGAACCGGTGTGGTCCGGGCGCAGTTGGCCCGTGAGGGTGCGCAGGCCTTCGACGTGGCGTTGTGCGGTGAAAGCTCCACTGCCTGCGGCGAACAGGCCGGTGCCGGCGAATCCACGCGGGCACCGGCTGTCACGGCACCGAGGAAAGCGGTGCCGGTTCGGTCAGAGCCAGCCCTAGTGGTCCGTCCTCTCCGTACGGCCGGCCAGGCGTTCGTAGCGTTGCCGTGCCGCCTGAGGGGTCTGGAGCCCGAGGCCGAAGGCGATCTCGGGCCAGGTCATGCCCCTGCCGCGGGCCATCTCCAGCAGGCCTACCTCCAGTTCGTCCATCTCGCCACGGGCGAGGGGGATGAGGGTGAGGGCGGCGGTGATGTCCGCGCGGTCGACCTCCTCCTCCCCGTCGTCGAGGAGGGCGGCGCCGCTGAGCAGGAACGACACCAGCCGGATCGCCTCGTGGGGCCCGAGCACGTGCGGATGGGTCTGGCGCCGGCGCTGTCCGTCCGTGGCCGCGTGGCGCTCAGCGATACGGAACAGGGACGCGGGCACCCGCTGCGCCCGCGCCTCGTCAGCGCCCGGTGGTGTGAAGGGGTCGGTGGTGTCGGCGGGTTGAGGAGTGTTCGGCGACGTCGTCATACGGCCAGCGTCGAGGGTAAACGACTTGTTGTCAACGCTTTATTGTCCTCCGTCGTCGGGACGCGAGGCGACGGGCACCGGACGACGGGCACCGGACGTCGGGCCGTACGGGATCAGTCCGAACTGTTCCGCCGCGCCGCTCCCGCCGCCTTCCTGGCCGCGCGGTGCCGTTTGGCCAGCCGCATCGAGTGCAGGCACGAGACGCCGTCGCCGGCACGCGTCCACGCAGGCCACGGCATGGTCCAGCCAGTCGCTGAACGTGGCCAGGACGGGATCGGAGGGCGAGGCGGAGCCCCCTGCTCGTTTCGTCGTTTCGTCGGTCATGCCGTACGCCCCTCACTCAGGTACGCCGTGACATACGCCCGCACGAGGCCTCCCTCGTCTTCTTCGCCCGCATATGGACCATCCATGAGTACGTCCCGCACGCGCGCCGCTCTCACCGGCCGCCTCTCCCAGCAGGGTTCACGCGGCGGGAACGGCAACCACTGGCCATACAAGGCCCGATACCGTTCCGCCCGGACCGCCCAACGCCGCCACCGCCCGCGGTACGGGCTCAGCGCCGCCGCGCTCACCCTTCCCGCCCCGGCATCACGAAGTACGCCCACACGCACTTGGTGAACGGCCGCGCCTCGTGTCCCCACCGTTCGGAGAGCCCGGCGACGAGTACGAGGCTGCGCCCGCCGTTCCGTTCCGCGTCGCCGCTCCGCTGTGTCGGCACCCTGCCCTTGTCCGGGTCCGACACCTCGACCAGTACGCCGCACCCTCGGACCGACACCACCACCTCCACCTCGGCGAGGGTCACCCGGCAGTGCCGGACCGCGTTCGTCACCAGTTCCGTGGCCACGGTGGCGATGTCATCGGCGAGTTCACCATCGAGGGTCCAGTCCTTGAGGATCCGCCGCACGTGAGCACGGGCTTCGGGGACGTGTCTTCCGCGCTTGGGGATACGGAAGGAGTCGCTACGTGGGGTGAGAGCGGGCATGGCTGATGGACCCCCTGACGTGCGGTCAAGTTCACGCCCAGTAGTGGCGCGTACACAAAGAGGCTAGGGCAAATATCGAGCTGTCATCAACCCGCTCTAGTTACATTTATGTAGATCGCTGCGCGGTGTGCGATGGCTCTACAGTGGTGCTCGCCATGAACGGGGAGGAGAGGTGAGCGCCTGATGGCCGGACGGCCGACCGTGCGCAGCAGGCGACTTGGGGCAGCGCTGAAGAAGTACCGACTGGCCGCCAAGTTCGATCAGCCGCAGGCCGCAGAGGTGATCGCGAACCATCAGGCCCGGGTCAGTCGCATCGAGAGCGGGCACGTTGTCGCTCGCCCGATCGAGATCCGTGTGCTGTTGGCCGCGTACGGGGTGGATAACCCGGAAGTGTGCGGCAGGCTGGAGAAGTTGGCCAAGGACGCCAACCGGCGTGGCTGGTGGCACGAATACGCCGAACAGCTGCGACCGGACTACGTGGATCACATCACGTTGGAGAGCGACGCGACCCGCGTCCAGGACTGGCACCCCACCATCGTGCCCGGGCTCCTGCAAACCGCTGCCTACGCGGAAGCGGTGATGCGGTCGGGCCCTATGAGCCTTGCCCCCGAGCGGCGCGAGTTCCTGGTCCAGGTACGTATGAGGCGACAGGTCAAGGTTGCCGAGAGTGGCACGGCGTGCGAGTTCATCATCTGGGAGCCGGTCGTCGTGCACCCCATGTCGAGCGCCGAGGTCCACCGGGAACAGTTGGCTGCGCTCCTCGAAGCGGGACAGACGGAGAACGTGACCATCCGTGTTCTTCCGTTCAGTGCCGCCGTGCTGGCGGGAACCACCGGGTTCGCTGCCTTCAGCTTCGGATCCGAACCGACGGCGGAAGCGGTGACCGTCGAGCACCTCGGCGGTACGTTGGTTCTGGACGAGCCGGAGGACGTCGCTCCTTACGTGCACACCTTTGACCTGCTGAGATCGGCAGCGATGACGCCGGAAGAGTCAGCCCTGATTATTCGGAACGCCCTGCGGAGTGTTGATGACCACTGAAGTCGCCGGCGCCTTTCAGAAGTCGTCCTACTCTCACCAGTCGGGTGATTGCGTCGAGGTCGCGTTGACCTCGGGCGGCGGCCGAGTCATCCGCGACAGCAAGAACCCCCACGGCCCCCTCCTGCACATCTCACCCACCGGATGGCACGCCTTTATCGGCGCCGTCTCCGGAACGGCCGTGCCGCGCTGACTAACATGGCGAAGGTCATCCCGTAGGGATACCCCCGTGCCGGAACCCCGGCTCGATTACGGCGAGCCGGGGCTTCCGATACTGGGTATTCCGGGGTGAGCGCTTGCCCTCTCGGTTATCACCAGTGGTGGCCGTTACCGACGACGCGGAAGCTGCCGACGAGGAACTGCCCCTCCTGGTCCCCTTCGACCGCGCTGCTGGAACTGTGCGGTCCGACCGTGGCGACAGGCGCCCCGTTGTCGCAGGTGATCCCGTTGAAGAATTCGACGGTCTTGTCGCTGTCGTTCCGGATGTTGAAGCTGCCGCCCCTCTGCCCCTTCCCCTGCCCCCGGCGCACGTTGACCACGGCGATGCAGGACCCCGGCTCGGCGCCGTACACGCGCTCGTTGACCTGAATCTGACCCTCGTCCCGGCGGTTCTCGCCACGACCCGCGCCACGACCCTCGTTGCCCTTGCGGGGACCGTTGACATTGTCCGCCGCACCCGCGTCGGCCGGGGCGGTGGCGGCGTTCGAGCCGGCGCTGGTGCCCGTGCCGTTGCCGCCGCGGGGGGCCGGGGCGGCGTCGGTGACGGCCGCGGCGGACTTGGGGGCCGGCTCCAGGGCGGAGCTGGCGTAGGTGACACCGGTGGCGGCCGCGACTGCCACGCCGACGGAGGCGGCGATCACTGTGATCTTACGAGTGCGCAATGCACTTCCCCTTCTCTTCGTTCTCGTCGACAGGACCTGCCGACGAGAACGAACGTAATGACGGCCATTTCCGCTGTCATTTCGAAAAGGGTCGGGGTGGGGCCGGAAAAGGGGCCGAACGGCCGCATGGATTGTCGCTCTGACGGGTGACGGTCGGCGTGCCTGACGCGCCATCAAAATATGGCAATGAGCTGGTATTTCGAATCCAGGTGCGGCCTACACCCGCGCGCGCTGACACGTCGTCACTCTCTTGGAGGCTCCGAGGTGGACCCGCTCGCTGACCCCACGTCAGGTCGCACCTGAGCCCGTACCTGACGCCTTTTCAAAAACCGCCGACGGCAGGGCGAAAAGGTATTGCGTCCCGTCGCGTGAATTCGTTCGCCGAGGAGTGATCTCGACGGCGTGTCGCGCGCTCGTACGGCTGTCACGGCGCATATCGTCGTCGGCCCTCCGGTGAGGGGCACGACCTCGACAACACGCGCCCCCGTGCGCTCGCCGGTACGGGTGGAAACGGGCATATCGGCGTGCGCGGTGGGCAGGTCGCCGTGTCAGCTGTGGTGGCTGGCCCCAGTAGACCGAACGACCGTTTCCGGAAACCCCCTCCATGCGCCGACCCGGCAACCCCCTTCCCGTCCCCGCCACGGCCTTCGCCGCGCTCCTCGTCTGTGGGCTGCTCCTGACCGCCGGTACCGCC
>NZ_JARGEE010000587.1:0-4445 GCF_033794485.1 Streptomyces sp. MB09-02B | reverse complement strand
GGGCGGGTAGTGGGGGTCGTGGTGTCGTTCTGGGTGTAGGCCTGGGCTACGAGGAGCAGCCATTCGGTCTCGGCTCGGAGGTTGCCTGCGCGGGAGGGTGTTGTGGGGGCCGGAGGTTTGGCTTCGGTGTGCGGGGTGGTTCCGGTGTGTGGGGCGGTTCCGGTGTGCGGGGCGGTTCCGGTGTGTGGGGCGGTGCCGGTTCTTTTCGTGTGTACGGCCGCGCGTAGGATCGCTGCCTCCACGATCGCGTCGCCTTCCGGGGTTCCTGCCAGGCCGCGTGCGGCGACGGTGCGTTCGGCGCTTTCCTGGACGCGTGCCGAGCGGTGGGGACGGAGGGCGAGCACGCCGTCGTTGATCTCGATCACTCGGCGGTGGAGGAGGAAGTCGGAGTCGTGCACGTCCTGCGACTCCTCTGCGGCGAGGACGACTTCCGGGGTCGTGTCGGTGACGTCCTTCCACAGGAGCCCCAGCGCGGCGAACGACCGCGCCTCCCAACGACGGCGCAGGAACTGGCTGAACGGCCAGACGACCGCCGGGAGGGTGAGCCCCAGGGTGATGAGGAGGACCGCGATCGCCGGCGCCGTCACGCTGAACACACAGCGGACGGGGCTGAGGGGCGTCGAGCACCGGACGCCGTGCGGCAGAAGGTTCAGTTCGAGACCGATGGAGACCAGGCCGAACACCTTGTAGGCCGCGTACAGCAGCGCGAAGACGCAGCCGACGGCGGTGATGCGCAGTCCGACGCGTTGGCTCCTGCGGCGGGAGTGGCCGGCCTGCTTCCAGGTCTGCTTGCCGAAGTCCTTCGCGGTGACGCCGAGGTACGTGATGTAGATCAGGACGTAGAGCGCGTACAGCTGGGGTGAATCGTCGTTCAACTGGCTGGCGGTGAACAGCACCGTCATGCCGGTGACGGAGATGCCGAGGAACAGCACGCGCCGTCGGATGCTCCGCCGGGCCTCGTCGGGCTCCAGATCGAGCTGGAGCATGAACGCCAGGACAGAGGTCGCGGCGGCCAGCGTGAACGAGTTGCTGAGCAGCCGCCCGCCGTCGGGGACGACGCTCTCGACGGTGTTCTCCACGACGGACACGTACGAGCCGAAGGCACAGGCGAACGAGACGAGCAGTGCCGCCATGGCCCAGGTGCCGGTCGGCCGGTGACCGCCGCGGCCCCGGACCCAGTAGCCGGCGGCGAGCAGCAGCACGAGGGCCACGCCTGCGAACAAGAGGTCGATCATCGGCGCCGACGGCCCTTCCTGGTGGGTTCGGCGAACAGGGCCTCCCAGCGTTCGGTGCCCTTCTCGGGCTCACGGGGAGGTAACTCGCGTCCGCGGTAGATGTGTTGTCGGATGACGGTGGCCATCGTCTCGGCCTCGCGTTCGTCGTCCGTCGAGTAGCTCGTTCGTCCGTTCATCCGTTGGACGAGGGTGGGGTTGAAGCCGAGGGCGCGGAAGGTTTCGGCGTCCAGCTCCAGCGTGCCGGGGTGGTCGCAGATGATGTGGCTGACCTCGTGCGCGAGGATGTGGTTCTGGTGCAGGGCGGACGTTCCCTCCTCGTAGAAGAGGAGGTCCGCGTCGGGTGTTTCCAGGCGGATCCCGCAGGGTGCGTCGATCGCGCCGAGGGTGCTCAGCGGTCTGAGGATGATCGGACGGCCGCGCTTCTCCGCCACGGCGTCGCAGAGGTCTCGGGTGTTGAAGCGGTGCGGGAGGCGAAGCGCGTCCACGCGGTCTTCGCACGCGCGGCGTAACCGCTCGATGTCCATGTCCGGTCCTGACGTTGCTCGGGTCTGGCCGCTGACGGCGTGACCCCGTGAGGCCGGAGTGCGATCCGGGATCCCCGGCACCGAATCGCTCGAAAGCTTAGGCGAACGCGTAGGCCGGACCAAGGGAATCTCTGCGCTCTGGCGGAATGGCCGGATCTCGCGTTCGGCGGTCCTTGGGTGGCGGGATCGATGCCGTGCGGTGCCGTGCTGTGTCGGCGCCGGCACCAGTGTCGGCACCAGCGCCGGCCGGCTGCTGCGGGCTGCGGGCTGCGGGCTGCGGGCTGCGGGCTGCGGGCTGCGCCAGCAACGCAGGCGGGTCGCCCGTCGGTCGCCAGACCACTGGCCATCACCACTGACCGTCGATCTCCCACCACCGGTCGCCGGCCCCGCAGCCCTCAGCCCTGCAGAGTCGGCCCGCAGTCCCTCAGCCCTGCAGCCCCCAGCCCCCAGCCCCTAGTTATCCAGGTCCAGGTCGTGCGGAGGGGTTTGGTTCGGGAGGCCCTCCAGGATGCGGGCCTGTTCGATCACCGCTGTCACCATCTGGAGGGTCTCCGCACTGAGGCCGTTGGCCCGCAGGGCAACCGTGCGGACGTTCTGGTCCCGCATGGCGGCGAGGACGGCGATCTCCGCTCGCGTGCGCTCGGCGGCCTTCTCGTCGACGAAGTAACCGGCGGGCACACCGAAGAAGTCGGCGAGAGCCTTGATCGTGTGCCTCGTGGGGTTCTTCTTGGCGCCGGTGCGCAGTTGCTGGATGGCGCTCGCGGTGAGCCCCTTGCCCTCGCCTCCCGAGGCCTCCCGGATCCCTTCGGCGACCTCGGCGTACGTGTAGGGCCCGCGACCCGCCGGGTGGACCTCCTGGAAGAGGTGGTCCAGCAACTGCGCGAAGGTGCGCGGCTCGTCGTCTGTCACGTCCGGTACGTCCTGTCCTGATCGCCGCTGTGTCCACTCTGGTGCGTGTGAGCGCGCAACGTGGGGGCTTCTGACCAACTTTAGTTGACGATCGCCCACAACTACGGTGTACGTTCTACGGGGGTCGCTCACACCAGAGTGTTCCATGGCACCGATCGGCTGTCTTCGGCGCGGGCCATGAGAGAGCTCCCAGCCGGTGGCCGGGTTCCGCGGGGGTGGGCCCGGCCACCCCGGAGCCTGTTCGCGGCTGAGCCGCTTCCGCTTCCGATTCCGTTTCCGATTCCGCCTCCGCTTCCTTTTCCTTCTGATTCACCCGTGACGTGACGCGACGGCGCCCTGAGGCGCCTCGTTCGGCACCGGTCCCTCCCCACGTGGGGACCGGTGCCGAACGGTGCGGTGTCGATCCGCGCTTGGGGACGTGGATCGAGGGGGTGTGGCCGGGGGGGCGTCGCTGAGGGTGGCCGGAAGCGTGCGGCATGATGGATCGGATTTGCGGGCGCTACGCCGGTGGCCCTGCGGGCGCTGCACCGGCGTGGGCGGCTTGGGCCCGATCCTGCCAGTCGGGGCTGACGGGAGAGGAGGGCCCTGACGTCCGGTGACGTCGTTTCCGCAGGTCAGACCAGCAAGGCGAGTTTTCCGGTCCGGATGTCCACGTAGCGGGGGAAGGTAAGGGGTAGATGCCTTGAGTCACGACTCAGAGGCACGCACGGCCTTCGCGGAACGTCTTGCGCTGCTGTACAAGGAAGCGGGCAACCCTCCCCTCAAGAGCGTCTCCGAGTCGGTCGTCCGGCTGCAGCGGGTCGATGAGCGCGGCCGCCCCGTGCGGGTCTCGGCTCAGCGCATCAGTGACTGGCGACGGGCCCGTAACGTGCCTGCACAGTTCGCCGCCCTCGCCGCCGTCCTGCACGTGCTGATCCCCGAGGCGCGGCGGGCGCGGCCCGTTCCGGTGTCCAAGGGGCTGTACGACATGGCCCAGTGGCAGCGGCTCTGGGAGCGGGCCCTGGCCGATCCCGCCGGGGAGCGCCCGGCGGACTCCGCGGCCGGCACCGCGGCCGCCGTATCCGGTGCTGTCATGGACGAGCAGCCTCCCGGCGAGGGCTCGTCCCTTCCCGGCGGCGTCTGCCCCTACCGGGGGCTGGCCTCGTACCGGCAGCAGGACGCCCGTTGGTTCTTCGGGCGGGAGCGGAGCACCGACGCGCTCGTCGAGCAGTTGCGCGCGGCGGGGCGCACCGGCGGTCTGGTCATGCTCGTGGGTGCCTCCGGCGCCGGGAAGTCCTCCCTGCTCAACGCCGGTCTCGTACCCGCCGTCCGCGACGGTGCGCTTGAGTCGCAGGGTCACAGCAGCGGCCAAGGAAGCGCGGGGCTCGGGGGCGCGGGCCTCGGGAGCACGGGGCTCGGGAGCACGGGTTCGGCCGGTGGGCGGCCGGTCGGCGATGTGCTCCAGCTCGTGCCGGGTGCCGATCCGGTCGGGGAGTTGACCCGGCACATACCGGAACTGACGCAGGTCGTGTCCGCCGCCTACGAACCCGGTACGCCGATGTTCGCCGAGGCGGTACGAGAAGCCGTCGCGGCGTGGGCACGGCGACGCGGAACCGGGAGCCACAGCGGCACGAGCGGGCTCAACAGCCGGGAAGGCGAGGGCAACGGCAACGGCAACGGCAACGGCAACGGCAACGGCAACCGGGAAAACGGCGACGAGACCCTGGGCACTCCCGTCCCCACACCCACACCCGCTCCCGCACCCGCTCCCCCCCCTGTCCCTAAAAACCCCCTCCCC
>NZ_JARGEE010000586.1:0-4465 GCF_033794485.1 Streptomyces sp. MB09-02B | reverse complement strand
CCGCGGCCCCGCCCCCACCGCTTCCAGGGCCAACCGGGTCGTCCCGGTGCCGTGCACGCACGTCACCTGGCGGGGTTCCAGCCAGCCCAGCTTCCACTTGTGCCAGGCGAACAGGTCCGGGGCCAGGGCGAACTGGCTGCCCATGAGGTCCCAGTCGCCGACGTGGGTGTCCCAGTCGCCCTTGCCGTCGGCGGGGCGGTGGTAGAGGTCGGGGAGGTCGAAGACATGGCCGGTCTCGTGGGCGAGGACGAGCCGGTCCGGCGGGTGCCGCTCGAACACGGTGACGACCCGGCGCAGACCTGTGCCGTCGACCTCCAGCGGGGTCTGCAGATTCACCACCTTCGTCGCGTCCGAGTCAACACCGGGCGCGTGCGGGTCGGCCACGAAGTACACGACGTCGTAGCGGGAGAAGTCGACGTGCGGGTCGGCCGTGGCGAGGGCGTCCCTGAGATAGGCGGCCCGATGCGTCGCGTTCCAGTCACGTCGTATGGCGTACGCCGTCGAGGGCTGGGGCATCTCCAGCCACTCGCGCCGCGGATGGGAACGGAGGGCGAACTTGCCGTACGACGCCCGTTCGAAGAACTCGCTGGTGGCCGGAAAGTGATCCGCGGTCAGCTCGGCCGGTGTGGTGAGAGGGGCCGCGTCCGGGAATGACAAGAATACGAGTACGGCGTCGAGGTCGCGGGTGGGGCGTGGATACGCGGAATTCCAGGTGTCGAGGCCCTCCGAGTGGTGCGCCTGGGTGCGCCGCAGGGTGCACGGCTCCGACAGCGGTACGGCGGAAGGGGCCGCGATCAGGGAGGTCGCGGCGAGCGCGGTGAGGGAGGTGAGCATGGCCGCTGTGCTGCGCAGCACGGGCGCCCGGTCGCCGAGGAGTTCCTTCCGGGGGAGCGGACGCTGCACGGGGACCTCCGGATGCGGATCTTGGGAACGCCGCGTCCAGATTTTCGGAATTTGTAGTACTACGCCCTGTTTGCCTGCACCAGAAGGGTGAGGGGCGGCCGATCGGCCCCGTCCTCTCGCACCTCGGAGCGACGGCCGTCAACACCCCGGATGCTCACGGAACGTCACAAGCGGTCCACAGAACGGGGAAGCCGTTCAGCTCGGGGCAGAAACGATCTGTCAGATCAGGTCGTTGTTCAGGGAGACTGGAGAGTGGCTGGAAGGCCCTGGGGTCAGCCTCTATGATCGGCACACTTTCCTGCACGGACACGGCTTGAGCGCCCCTACCTACCAGGTTCGGCCGCTCCGACGAGACATATGAGATCCGTACGAAAACGAGTGCACTGCGGGAGCGAACGGTGAGCGGAACGTCCCAAGGGCCGGCGCCCGCGGCAGATCTCGTCCGGCCGGCGATTACAGAGCGTCACGCGAATGCCTCAGTTCAGTCGTCTGAGCCGCCCCAGCCGTCTCAGTCGCCCCAGCCATCTCAGCCGCCTCAGTCGTCGGAGGAGAGTCCCACGACACCCGCCGCCTTCTCCCTCGCGCCGCTCGCCATGGCCGTCGTCGACCGGGACGGGCTGGTCGTCACCGCCAACGGAGCGATGGAGACCCTGCTCGGGACGGGCCCCGACCCGCTCGTCGGGCGGGTCGCCGCCGACCTGGTGGACCTGGCCTCGGACACCCGCACCTGGCACGCGTACCGCGAGGTGCTGCGCGGACGACAGGCCCGGCTGCGCTGTACCCGACGGCTGAAACAGCCGGACGGGACCTGGTTGTGGGTGCAGGTCTCGGTCGCACCACTGCCCGAGGCGGAGCGGGCGGTCCTGCTCTCGGTCGCCGACATCAGCGCCAACCGTCAGCTTCAGGCCAGGCTCCGCCACCTGCAGATGCACGACCCGGTGACCCGCCTCCCCAACCGCACCCTCTTCTTCGAACAGCTCTCCGCCGCCCTCGAACGGGAGGCCTACGACGAGGCCGGCACCGGCCGCATCGGCCTGGTCTACCTGGACCTGGACGGGTTCAAGGCGGTCAACGACACCCTCGGCCACCGCGTCGGCGACCGGCTCCTGACGGCCGTCGCCGAGCGGCTCACCCGCTGCGCCGACGAGGCCGCACTCCTGCGCACGGCCGGAACGGCGGCCGGGGCACCACTGGTGGCCAGACTCGGCGGTGACGAGTTCGCGCTGCTCGTGGAGGACTCCACCGGCACGGAGCAACTCGCCGACCTGGCCGACTCGGTCCTGAAGGCACTGCAGGCGCCCTTCGACCTGGCCGGTCAGCGGCTGTCCGTCTCCGCCTCGATCGGGGTCGTCGAACGCCAGTCGGCGAGCACCACGGCGACGGGGCTGATGCAGGCCGCCGACACGACGCTGTACTGGGCGAAGGCCGACGGCAAGGCCCGCTGGACGCTGTTCGACCCGGAGCGCAACGCCCACCGGATGACCCGTCAGGCCCTGTCGTCCACGCTGCGGGCGGCCGTCGGACGGGGCGAGTTCGTCCTGGAGTACCAGCCGCTGGTGGGCATGGCGCAGGGCGAGGTGCGCGGGGTCGAGGCGCTGGTGCGCTGGCATCACCCGCAGTTCGGCCTGTTGACGCCGAATCGGTTCATCTCACTGGCCGAGGAGGACGGCTCGATCGTCCAGCTCGGGCGGTGGATCCTGGCCACCGCCTGTCGGCAGGCGCGCCGCTGGCAGACCGACCACCCCGACCGGGCCCCGATCTTCGTCAGCGTGAACGTGGCCGTGCGCCAGGTCTGGGACTCCGACCTGGTCGCCGATGTCGCCGAGATCCTCGCGGAGACCGGCCTCGCGCCGCACCTCCTCCAGCTGGAGCTCACCGAATCCGCGCTCATGGGCTCGGCCGGACGCCCGCTCCAGGCCCTCAAGGCCCTCAGCGACATGGGCGTCCGCATCGCCATCGACGACTTCGGCACCGGGTACTCCAACCTCGCGTACCTCAGCCGCCTGCCCGTGTCGGTGCTGAAGCTGGACGGGGCGTTCGTCCGGGGGTTCCAGTACGAGGCCGGGGAGGAGGGCGGGGGGCCCGGTGCGGCCGGGGTCGCCGCCGCCGCTGCCGCCGGTGACGTCGGGGACGCCGGGCAGCCCAACCCCGCCGACGAGATCATCGTCGAGGCGCTCGTACAGCTCGCCCACCGGCTCGGGCTGTCCGTCACGGCGGAGGGGGTGGAGACCGACGCGCAGGCCTCGCGGCTGCGCCGGCTCGGCTGCGACACCGGGCAGGGGTGGCTGTACTCCCGCGCGGTGCCACCGGAACGGATCGCGGAGCTGCTGGGGGCGGCGGCCTGCCCTCAGGCCTGAGGGGCGCCCTCCTCCGCGGGAGGGGCGTGCGGCAGGTCGTAGGCGTCCGCGATCAGGTCGTACGAGCGCAGGCGTACGTCGGCGCTGTGCGCGTGGGTGGTGAGCATCAGCTCGTCGGCGCCCGTGCGCTTGTGGAGGTCGTCGAGGCGGGTGCGGACCTCGTCGACGGTGCCGTGGACGACGTCCGCGTTCCAGGAGTCGATGAAGTCCTGTTCGACCACGCTGAACTCGTACGCCTCCGCCTCCTCCGGCGTCGGGACGAGACCGGGGCGACCGGTGCGCAGCCGGACCATGTTGAGCGCGGCGGCCCTGACCTGGCGGCGGGCCTCCCTCTCCTCGTCGGCGGCGAGGGCGGAGACGCCGATCAGCGCGTACGGCGCGTCCAGGACCGCCGAGGGGCGGAACGACTCGCGGTACAGGTCGAGCGCCGGGATCGTGTTGCGCGCGGAGAAGTGGTGGGCGAAGGCGAAGGGGAGGCCGAGGGAGCCGGCCAGACGGGCGCTGAAGCCGGAGGAGCCGAGCAGCCAGACCGGGGGGCGGTGCGGGGACTGGACACCGCCCGGTGAGGTGCTCTGGATCGGGCCCGGGACCGCGTGGACACGGCGGTAGGGGTGGCCGTCGGGGAAGTCGTCGTCCAGGAAGCGGGTCAGCTCCGCGAGCTGCTCGGGGAAGTCGTCGGCGCCCTCGTTGAGGCGGGCCGAGCGGCGGAGGGCGGCGGCGGTGGCGCCGTCCGTGCCCGGCGCGCGGCCGAGGCCGAGGTCGACGCGGCCGGGGGCCATGGCTTCGAGCGTGCCGAACTGCTCCGCGATGACCAGGGGGGCGTGGTTGGGGAGCATCACGCCGCCCGAGCCGAGGCGGATGCGGGTGGTGTGGGCGGCGAGGTGGGCGAGGATCACGGCCGGGGAGGAGGAGGCCACGCCGGGCATGGAGTGGTGTTCGGCCACCCAGTAGCGGTGGAAGCCGCGGCGCTCCGCTTGGCGGGCGAGGGTGACGCTGGTGCGGAGGGCGTCTGTGGCGGTGCGGCCGGCGCCGACGGTGACCAGGTCGAGGACGGAGAGGGGGAACTGGGCGGTGCCCTTGGTTTCGCCTCGTATCTCGGCTGTGGTCACGGTGGGGCCTCCCGGGGTGCGTGCGGTGGGTCGTGGGTACGGGGGCGCTAACAGGAGGGTGGCTCCGGTTATTCCCTCGCCCCCGCCGCCCCTACC
>NZ_JARGEE010000585.1:0-4496 GCF_033794485.1 Streptomyces sp. MB09-02B | reverse complement strand
AAGGGGGGCTTCTTCTTTTGCGGGGTTGGGTTGGTTGGGGGGGGGGGGGGGGCCGTCCGTTTTCCGCCATTCCGCGGACGCCGCTCTCCCCACCCTGAACCGCCCGGTTCCCCGCCCCGTACCGAGAGATGTGGGCCCCGGATGGAACACGATCGCCCTGTCTTGCGTCTCTCTGGTGCTGTAACCGTGGCGGCACCCCGCGTGCACGTGCATCCGCTCATGCATCTGCACGTGAACAAAGCTATGATCCGGGGCAGTTGACTGCTGCATCACCAGCATCACTGACATCAATGGCGTCACTGGCGACGCAGACATCACTGGTAACACCGGCCACACCAGAGCCAACGCGCATCCAGCGCACTACTGCACCACCCCGGGGAGCGACCTGTGGACCACGACGTGTACGGCGTGGATGACGTGTACAACGGCATGGCCGCGACGGAGCTGACCGAGCTCCACGCGGTGGCCTGGCAGAAGAGCCGGCACAGCAACTCGCAGGGCAACTGCGTGGAGTTCGCCCGGCTGCCCGGCGGTGAGGTGGCGGTACGCAACTCGCGCTTCCCCGACGGCCCGGCGCTCGTCTACACCCGAGCCGAGATCGAGGCGATGCTCCTGGGCGTCAAGGACGGGGAGTTCGACCACTTGGTCGGATGAGGTCCGTCCGGCGGCGGGAGGCCGGAGGGTCCGAGGGTGTGACACGCGTAGAACCGCGGCGCCGAAAAGCGCCGCGGTTCATCGACAGGCGGACGGGCGGCCCGGGGCGGACTCCACCTGGAACAGGGCCCACACCACCTTGCCGCTGAGCGCGCCGCCCAGCGGATGCCAGCCCCAGCTGTCCGCGAACGAGTCGACCAGGAACAGCCCCCGCCCGGACTCCGCCGAGAAGTCCTCGGAGTCGCCCGCGACCGGGCTGTCGTGACTGGGATCGCGCACCGCGCACACCAGCCGCTCGGTCCAGCGCATCAAGTGCAGCCGCACGGGCGGGTCCTGGGCCGGGCGCGCCCCGTTGTTGGCGGGCAGACCGTGCCGCAGGGCGTTGGTGACGAGTTCCGAGACCACGAGGCAGACGTCGTCGAACCGTTCGCCCAACCGCCACTGGTCGAGCGTGCCCCGGGTGAACTGCCGTGCCTCGCGCACCGCTTCGTAGCGGGGCGGCAGCGCGCAGGACGCGGCGTCGGACACAGTCGCGGGATCAAGTGGCGGAAGTCCCTGCCGTAAGGGTTCGAGCATGGTTGATCCATTCGTCCCCATGCGAGGCACTCCCGGGAGTTCGCGGTCGTTGCGATGCAGCGGTGGCGCGGGACCATGGTTTCTGATGCGTACAGCAGATGCAAGGGCAGATGCACGTGCACGCGCCCGAATTGGACCTTCACATACCGCTTGCTGAACATTTCTTCTGTCGCCCGATTCCCTCGCGCCGGGCCCCGGCTGGCGACTTCCTGGCGACCTCCTGGCGGTTTCCTGTGCGCGCGGGGTGTTCTTCGCGACGCATCTCGGCCACACTCCCTTCTCTCCTCCCCCGCCTCATCCGTCCCAGAAGTTGAAGACTTTCCATTTCTGTAACCGGGCGAGTGCGGATCGGAGTGGATTAGTGGCAGACTGCGGCCCCTGAAGAAGTTGGGGAGGCTGGACGAACGTGGGCGCCGGTGAATCGAGCGGGTCGGTGGTGAGGCGGATGCTGCTGGGCTCGCACCTCAGGCGGCTGCGCGAGTCGCAGGGGATCACCCGGGAGAAGGCCGGGTACTCGATCCGCTCCTCGGAGTCGAAGATCAGTCGGATGGAACTCGGCCGGGTCAGCTTCAAGACCCGTGACGTGGAGGACCTCTTGACCCTCTACGGCGTCACCGACGAGACCGAGCGCACCTCGCTGCTCTCCCTGGCGAAGGAAGCCAACGTCGCCGGCTGGTGGCACAGCTACTCGGACGTCCTGCCCAGCTGGTTCCCCACCTACGTCGGCCTCGAAGCGGCGGCCCACCTCATCCGCAGCTACGAAGTCCAGTTCGTGCACGGTCTGTTGCAGACCGAGGCGTACGCCCACGCGGTCGTCGCCCGGGGGATGAGGGGCGCGAGCGAGGCGGAGATCGACAAGCGGGTCGCTCTGCGCATGGAGCGCCAGAAGTACCTGGTGTCCGAGAGGGCCCCGGAGTTCCACTGCGTCCTCGACGAGGCGGCGCTGCGCCGGCCGTACGGAGACCGGGACGTGATGCGGGGGCAGCTCCAGCACCTGATCGACATCTCGGAGCGCCCGAACGTGACGATCCAGGTCATGCCGTTCAGCTTCGGCGGCCACTCCGGCGAGAGCGGCGCCTTCACCCTGCTGAGCTTCCCCGAGTCCGACCTCACCGACGTCGTCTATCTCGAACAGCTCACCAGCGCGCTCTACCTGGACAAGGGCGAGGACATCGCCCAGTACGAGCGGGCGATCAAGCGGCTCCAGGACGACAGCCCGTCCCCGGCCGAGAGCAGGGACCTGCTGCGGGGGCTCATCCAGCTCTCCTGAGCCCTGAGCCCTGAGCCCTGAGCCCTGGGTCCTGGGTCCTGGGTCCTGCGAGTCTTCACAGAGTCTCCCGAGTAGCTCTCCAACTCCCTTTACTCGCAAGTACGATGACGAGTGATCAATCTTGATCGATGCCGACTGATTGAGGATCACATGTCGTCCTACTTCACCGACCTGGCCCAGCAGTACATCGGCGGCGAGTGGCGCCCGGGCTCCGGCTCCTGGGACATCATCGACTTCAACCCGTACGACGACGCGAAGCTCGCGTCGATCACCATCGCCACGGTCGACGAAGTGGACGAGGCCTACCGGGCCGCCCAGACGGCCCAGAAGGAATGGGCCGAGGTCAACGCCTATGCGCGTCGCGCGGTCTTCGAGAAGGCCCTGAAGGTCATCGAGGAGCGCGAGCAGGAGATCACCGAGGTGATCATCGCCGAGCTCGGCGGTACGTATCTCAAGGCCGGTTTCGAACTGCACCTCGCCAAGGAGTTCCTGCGCGAATCGATTCAGCTGGCGCTCCGCCCCGAGGGCAGAATCCTTCCGTCGCCGATCGACGGCAAGGAGAACCGCCTCTACCGCGTACCGGTCGGCGTCGTGGGTGTCATCAGCCCCTTCAACTTCCCCTTCCTGCTCTCCCTGAAGTCGGTCGCCCCCGCCCTCGCTCTCGGCAACGGCGTCGTGCTGAAGCCGCACCAGAACACCCCCATCACCGGTGGCACCCTGGTCGCGAAGATCTTCGAGGAGGCCGGCCTGCCCGGCGGGCTGCTCAACGTCGTCGTCACCGACATAGCCGAGATAGGCGACGCCTTCATCGAGCACCCGATCCCCAAGCTGATCTCCTTCACCGGCTCCGACAAGGTCGGCCGTCACGTGGCCACCGTCGCCGCCGCGAACTTCAAGCGCACCATCCTCGAACTGGGCGGCAACAGCGCCCTGGTGGTCCTGGACGACGCGGACATCGACTACGCCGTCGACGCGGCCGTCTTCTCGCGCTACGTCCACCAGGGCCAGGTCTGCATGGCCGCCAACCGCGTCCTGGTCGACCGCTCGGTGCAGGCCGAGTTCACCGAGAAGTTCGTGGCCAAGGTGAAGTCCCTGAAGGTCGGCGACCCGAGCGACCCGAGCACGGTCATCGGCCCGGTGATCAACTCCTCGCAGGCGGACTCGCTCAAGTCCGTCGTCGAGCAGGCCCTCGCCGAGGGTGCCACCGCGCTCGTCCACGGCTCCACGACCGCCAACCTGGTCGAGCCGTCCGTCCTCACCGACGTCCCCGCCGGCTCCGCCCTCCTCCAGCAGGAGGTCTTCGGCCCGGTCGTCTTCCTCATCCCCTTCGACGGGGAGGAGGAGGCCGTCCGTATCGTCAACGACACCCCGTACGGCCTCAGCGGCGCCGTCCACACCGGGGACATCGAGCGGGGCGTCGACTTCGCCAAGCAGATCGACACCGGCATGTTCCACGTCAACGACGGCACCGTCCACGACGAGCCCCTCGTCCCGTTCGGCGGTGAGAAGCATTCCGGCATCGGCCGCCTCAACGGCGAGACCACGGTGGACGCGTTCACCACCCAGAAGTGGATCTCGGTCCAGCACAAGCGGAGCTTCTTCCCCTTCTGAGGGGCGACGCGTCCGGGACCGAGGACCACGCACAGGCGGACATGCACCCATGCACCCATGTGTACAGTGCGTGCATGTCTGCTGCGTATCCCCTCGCGGAGGCGCGGGGCAAGCTCGGGGAGCTTGCCCGTCGGGCCGCTCAGCACGAGCGCATCACTCTGACCGATCGCGGTGTTCCGGCCGCAGTCCTCGTCTCTCCCGCAGAGCTGGAGGATCTTGAGGACGCCCTCACCCTCGCCCGGCTGGAGCGTGACCGTGCCCTCGGCCGAGCCGAGCCCCCGATACCGCATGACGAGGCCCGCCGCGCGCTGCTCGAAGCGGCGGGCCTCGTCATGCGGTATCGGGGGCTCGGCTCGGCCGAGGGCACGGTCACGCTCCAGCCGGG
>NZ_JARGEE010000584.1:0-4507 GCF_033794485.1 Streptomyces sp. MB09-02B | reverse complement strand
TGGTCTGCCTCACATTTGTATACGACACGAACTGTGGTTCGGGCGTAGGCGCGGCCGCCTTACGCGGGGTGCATGTGGCCGCCGTGCGTGACGTCGATCGTGGCCAGCACGGCGGTGCCCCGGGGGTGGCCTCCGGCGGTCTAGCCGGTTCCAACCCCGACGGACCGCAGCCCACGCCGCCGGGCCCCGAACCGGCAAGACCGCCGGAGGCTACCGCTGGCGCACCGCCGTGATCGGCGGCACCGGCTTCGTCACCGGCGTCCTCTTCCACCCGGCGAGACGCGGCCTCGCCTACGCCCGTACCGACATCGGCGGCGCCTACCGCTGGGACGACCACAAGGCCCGCTGGACCCCGCTGACCGACCACCTCGGCTGGGACGACTGGAACCTCCTCGGCGTGGAGGCCATCGCCGTCGACCCCGCCCACCCGGACCGCGTCTACCTCGCCCTCGGCACCTACGCCCAGTCCTGGGCCGGCAACGGCGCGATCCTCCGCTCGGACGACCGCGGCGCCACCTGGGCCCGCAGCGACCTCACCGTGAAGCTCGGCGCCAACGAGGACGGCCGGGGCGCGGGCGAGCGCCTTCTCGTCGACCCGCGCGACAGCGACACCCTGTGGCTGGGCACCCGACACGACGGCCTGCTCAGGTCGACGGACCGGGGCGCCACCTGGGCGTCCGCGACCGGCTTCCCGGCGACCCCGAGCGGCTCCGGCCAGGGCGTCACCCTGCTGGTGGCCGCGGGTCGCGCCGTGTACGCCGGCTGGGGAGACGGGGACGGCACCTCCGGGACGGTGAACCTCTACCGCACCACCGACGGCACCACCTGGGAGGCCGTCCCCGGCCGGCCGACCGGCGCCGCCGCCAAGGTCCCGATCCGCGCCGCGTACGACCGGCACACCCGCGAGCTGTACGTGACGTACGCCGACGCCCCCGGCCCCAACGGCCAGTCCGACGGCAGTGTGCACAAGCTCCGCACCACCACCGGCACATGGACCGAGGTGACCCCGGTGCAGCCGGGCGGCACCACGACCGACGGCGGCACCGACGCCTTCGGTTACGGCGGGGTCGCCGTCGACGCCCGCCGCCCGGGCACGGTCGTCGTGTCCACCAACAACCGCTGGGCCGAGATCGACACCCTGTTCCGGTCCACGAACGGCGGCCGCACCTGGACGTCCCTCAAGGACTCCGCCGTCCTCGACGTGTCCGAGACCCCCTATCTCGAGTGGGGTGCCGACAAACCGAAGTTCGGCTGGTGGATCCAGGCGCTCGCCCTCGACCCGTACGACTCGAAGCATCTCGTCTACGGCACCGGCGCGACCCTCTACGGCACCCGGGACCTGAAGAACTGGGCCCCACAGATCCGGGGCCTGGAGGAGACGTCCGTGCGCCAGCTGATCTCGCCCCCGGTCGGGCAGGCGCACCTGATCAGCGGCAACGGGGACATCGGCACGATGTACCACGAGCGGCTCACCGCGTCCCCGTCGCGCGGCATGGCGTCGAACCCCGTGTTCGGATCGGCGACCGGGCTCGCGCAGGCCGCGGCGAAGCCGTCGTACGTGGTCCGCACCGGCTGGGGCGACCACGGCAACGGCGCCCGCTCCGGCGACGGGGGCCGGACCTGGGAGCCCTTCGCGGCCCAGCCCGACATCGCCAAGGACGCGCCGGGACCGATCGCCGTGAATGCCGACGGCAGTGCGCTGCTGTGGTCCTTCGTGCACTGGGACGGCACGAAGTACGCGGCCCACCGCTCCGCCGACCACGGCGCGACCTGGGCCGAGGTCCCCTCCTTCCCCAAGGGCGCCACGCCGGTCGCCGACCCGGTCGACCCGGCGCGCTTCTACGCCTACGACACCGACACGGGCACGCTGTACGCCAGCACGGACGGCGGCCGCTCCTTCACGGCCCGGGCGACCGGACTGCCGAAGGGGGACAGCCAGTTCAAGCTGGTCGCGGCTCCCGGACGCACCGGCGACCTGTGGCTGAGCGTGAAGACGAACGGGCTGTACCGGTCCACCGACGGCGGGGCCGGCTTCTCGAAGATCGACAGCTGCTGGGCCTCGTACACCCTCGGCTTCGGCAAGGCCGCCCACGGCGCCGACTACCCGGCGCTCTACCAGGTCGGCTCGACGGAGACCATCACCGCCGTGTACCGCTCGGACGACGGCGCGAAGACCTGGACCCGCGTCAACGACGACGCCCACCAGTGGGGCTGGACCGGTGAGGTCATCGTCGGCGACCCGCGCGTGTACGGCCGGGTGTACCTGGCCACCAACGGGCGCGGCATCCAGTACGGGGAGCCGGTCTGATGCCGGAGCCGACGGGGCCGTCCCTGGCCGTCGCCACCCGCGGCCGCGTCCTCTTCGGCGGCGACTACAACCCCGAGCAGTGGCCCGAGGAGGTGTGGCAGGAGGACGTACGCCTGATGAGAGAGGCGGGCGTCAACTCCGTCACCCTCGGTGTCTTCTCCTGGGCGAAGCTCGAACCCCGGCCCGGGGCACGGGAGTTCGGGTGGCTGGACCGATTGATGGACCTGATGCACGCGAGCGGTATCGGCGTCGTCCTCGCCACGCCGACCTCCTCCCCGCCGCCGTGGATGGGCCGCCTCCACCCCGAGACCCTCCCGCGCGACGAGAACGGCCAGATCGAGTGGTGGGGCTCCCGCCAGCACTTCTCGCACTCCAGTGACACCTATCGGCGTCACGCCGCCGCCATCACCGAGGATCTCGCCGCCCGCTACGGCGACCACCCGGCCCTCACGATGTGGCACATCAACAACGAGTACTGCACCTACGACTGGGGCGACGAGGCCGCGCGCACCTTCCGCGCCTGGCTCCAGCGGAAGTACGGGACGCTCGACGCGCTCAACGAGGCCTGGGGCACGGCCTTCTGGAGCCAGGGCTACGACGGCTGGCACGAGATCCTCCCGCCGCGCCGCGCCCACTACATGAAGAACCCCACCCACGTGCTCGACTTCAAGCGCTTCACGAGCGACATGCTCCTGGAGTGCTACGTCCTGGAGCGCGACATCGTCCGTCGGCACACCCCCCACCTGCCGGTCACCACCAACTTCATGCCGATGTGGGTGGGTCAGGACGCCTGGCGGTGGGCCCAGGAGGAGGACGTCGTCTCGGTCGACCTCTACCCGGATCCGCGTGACCCGCTCGGCGCACAACACGGCGCCCTGGTCCAGGACATGACCCGCTCCCAGGCGGGCGGCGGCCCCTGGATGCTGATGGAGCAGGCGGCCGGACCCGTCAACTGGCGCGGCGTCAACCACCCCAAACCCCGTGGGCTCAACCGTCTGTGGTCCTTGCAGGCCGTCGCCCGGGGCGCGGACGCCGTCTGCTACTTCCAGTGGCGGCAGTCCCGGCAGGGCGCGGAGAAGTTCCACTCCGGCATGGTCGGGCACGCGGGCGAGCAGGGGCGCACCTACCAGGAGGTGAAGCAGCTCGGTCGGGAACTCGCCACGATCGGGCAGGAGGTGACGGGACATCACATCCACGCCGAGACAGCCGTGCTGTTCGACTGGAACTCCTGGTGGGCAGGCGCCCATGACGGCCGCCTGTCGTCCGAGGTCGATCTCCCCCAGGTCGTACGCGCCTGGCACCGCGCCCTCTGGGAGGCGAACCTCACCACGGCCTTCGCCCACCCCGAGCACGAGCTGTCCGCCCACCGGCTCGTCGTCGTACCGCAGCTCTACCTGCTCACGGACGCGGCCGTCGACAACCTCGTCGCGTACGTACGGGGCGGCGGCACCCTCGTCAGCGGTTTCCTGACCGGCGTCGCCGACGAGGACGACCGGGTACGGCCCGGCGGCATGGACGCCCGGCTCCGCGACCTCTTCGGTATCCGCACCCTGCACGAGTGGTGGCCGCTGGACCCGGGGGAGGAGGTCGAGTGCGACGGCGCCCGGGGCGTCTTCCGGGGAACGCTGTGGTCCGAGGAGATCGAGACGGCGGACGCGGACGAGGTCGTCCCCTACAAGGGAGGCGAACTCGACGGCTTCCCGGCGGTGTTGCGCAAGGGACGCGCCTGGTACGTGTCCACGCTGCCCGAACCAGCCGAGCTCCGCCACCTGGTGGGGCGGATCGCCGCCGACGCCGGGGTACGGCCGGTCCTGGACGGACTTCCCGGCGGGGTCGAGGCGGTACGGCGCGGCGAGCTGCTGTTCGTGCTCAACCACGGCCGCGACGAGGTCACCGTCGACGTGCCCGGCACCCATCGGGACCTGCTGACGGGGGCGACCGTCAGCGGATCGCTGTCGCTCGGCCGGCACGGCGTGGCGGTGCTCAAGCCGTGACCATGATCATGCCCATGAGATCCCCCGGCGTCGGGACGTTCGCCGCGTCAGGCCAGGCGTTCGCGGCGACGGGCCAGACGTTCGCCGCGACCGCCCGGCGGTGCGCGGTGATCGGCCCCGACGCCGGAGAAGACCGCGGCCTCCCCACGAGGGCGCGGTAGCTCCCCACCCGTCCCTTAAACACATCTACACGCCCCAACAAAAC
>NZ_JARGEE010000583.1:0-4527 GCF_033794485.1 Streptomyces sp. MB09-02B | reverse complement strand
GAAGACCGGCCGCCCCTCCCTCTCGCCCGTCCGGCTCCGACGCGGCGCTCCAACTGGACAGCACCACGTGGCAGTTCGTGCCTCCGAGTCCGAAGGAGCTGACCCCGGCGATCCGCGGTGAGCCACCGGTGTCCGGCCAGGGCTCGGTGGTGCGTTGGACGGTCAGGCCCAGGTCGTCCAGGGGTATGCGGGGGTGCGGGCGGTCGTGGTGCAGGGTCGGGACGAGGCGGGCGTCGCGCAGGCACAGGACCGTCTTGAGGAGGCCGGCGATCCCGGCGGCGCCCTCCAGGTGCCCGATGTTGGTCTTGACCGAGCCGACCCGCAGCGGCCGGTCCGCCGGGCGGGCGGCGCCCAGGGCGCGGCCGAGCGCGGCGGCCTCGGCGGGGTCTCCCTCAGGGGTGCCGGTGCCGTGGAGTTCGACGTACTGGACGTCGGCGGGGTCGGTGCCGGCCCGCTCGCAGGCGAGCAGCAGCAGCTCGCGCTGGGCGTCGGGGTCGGGGACGGTCAGGCCGCTGCCGCCGCCGTCGTTGTTGACGGCGCTGCCCCGGACGACGCAGTGGACGCGGTCGCCGTCGGCGAGGGCGTGGGAGAGAGGCTTGAGGAGAACCAGGCCGCCGCCCTCGCCCCGGACGTATCCGTTGGCGCGGGCGTCGAAGGTGTGGCAGCGGCCGTCCGGGGAGAGGGCACCGAGGCGGGCGACGGCGAGGGTGCTCTCGGGGGACAGCATGAGGTTGACGCCGCCGGCGAGGGCGAGCGTGCACTCGCCGCGGCGCAGGCTCTCCACGGCCAGGTGGACGGCGACGAGCGAGGAGGACTGCCCGGTGTCGACCGTGAGGCTGGGGCCGCGCAGGCCGAGGGTGTAGGAGACCCGGTTGGCGAGGAGGGAGCGCTGCACGCCGGTGAAGCTGTGGGGGGTGACGGCGTCGGGGCCGTGCTGTCCGAGGAGGCGGGCGTAGTCGTCGGCGAGGGCGCCGACGAAGACGCCCGTGCGGGTGCCGTCGAGCGCGGCGGGGACGGTGCCGGCGTGTTCCAGGGCCTCCCAGCCGAGTTCCAGCAGGAGGCGCTGCTGCGGGTCCATGGCCGCGGCCTCGCGCGGGGAGATCCCGAAGAAGGCGGCGTCGAACCCGTCCACTCCGGTGAGGAAGCCCCCGCGCGCGGTGACTCCGGGGACCTCGGGGACCAGGGCGCGGCGTTCGGCCGGTGCGTCGGCGACGGCGTCGCCGCCGCGCGCGAGCAGGGCCGCGAACTCCGATGGATTCGCGGCTCCCGGCAGTCGGCACGCGATGCCGACGACGGCGATCGCCTGGTCCTCACCCAGCATCCGTTTCCCTCCACGTGCTCTGAGAACGGACGGGGACGCTCGGGGCGCCCCACGCCGTCGGCCGGTCGGTTCCTCGCCCGACGCCTGTCGGATCCGCGGTGACGCCTGTCGGACCGGATCCGTGGTGACGCCGGTCAGATCGGATCCGTGGTGACGCCGGTCAGATCCGGTAGCAGTGCATCTCGTCGCCCTGGACCAGTTCGTCGCCCACGGCGATGAAGCCCTTCTTGAAGAAGTGGTCGGCGTCGACGACCGAGAAGTCGTCCACGAAGCTGTGGCGTCCGCCGAAGACGGCGCTGTCGCCGGAGACCCGGAAGCGGCCGTCGACCCAGCCGGGGCTGGTGAACGTGCCGTGGTTGCCCCAGTCGTCGTAGTAGAAGCAGACGAAGGCGGCGTCCACCTCGCTCCAGCCGAAGAGCCACTCGGCGATGATCCCGGGCACCGGGATGGTCTGGGTCATGTGGAGGAACCGGCCGTCGGCCACCGGGCGCGTGGACCAGGTCGCCTCTCCGGTGGTGACCTTCTCGGTGGTGAAATTCGTGTACTCGACGCGGAAATCTCCCAGCAGGAAGTCGAGTTGCTTCATTTCCGGCGCGATATCGGGACGGCCGGGAAAGACGACCTCGCCGCTGTCGGCGGGAAGGGAATCCCGCATAACCTCGTCCGGGGGCTGTACGGGCTGTGCGCTCATGGCCTACTCCGCGAGTTCGGGACAGCGTTCCTTGCCACGGAAACTACGAACGCGGCATCGTCGCGCACAAGCCCGACCGCGTTAAGTAGGGGTGCCCCGCCGGTTGTTCGGGGGCGCCGCGACCCGGCTAGGGGTGTTTGCCGTCGGGACGGGTCATTAGGCTCCCGACGGGACGATTTTCCGTTCCCCGCTCGTCCGGCCGCCACAAATCGACAGAAACGGCCGGCACTTCCCGGCCTTTTCCCGGGCCTCCGGGCGGCCGTGGCCCGGGCACCGTGTGGCCGCGGAACTCACCCAGCAGAGCAGAGGGGAGACGCAAGAACATGGCACTCGAAGGCAAACGCGTCGTCGCGATCGGCGGAACGATGGGTATCGGTCTGGGGGTCGCCGAGGCCGCCGCGGCGGCGGGAGCGTCCGTGGTGGTGGCCTCCAGCCGCCGGGCCAGCGTGGACAAGGCTCTGACGGCTCTCCCCGCCGGTACGGAGGGCCACACCGTGGACGTCTCCGACGAGAAGGACGTCGCCCGGTTCTTCGACGAGGTCGGGGCCTTCGACCACCTGGTCTTCACCGCCGGGGACCGCGTGGGTATCCAGCCGCTGAAGGACGTGGCGATCGCGGAGGCGCACCAGCTCTTCACCGTACGGTTCTGGGGCGCGCTGGCCGCCGCCAAGCACGGTGTCCAGCACATCCGTGAGGGCGGTTCCATGGTGTTCACCACGGGCACCAGCGGTCGCCGCCCCTACATCCCCGTCGGCACCGCCGTGGGAGGTCCGCTCTACGCGGGGATCGAGGCGATGATCCGTTCCCTGGCACTGGAGTTGGCGCCGGTCAGGGTCAACGCGGTGGCCGCGGGCGTGGTCAGGACGCCGCTGACGACGGAGGCCGATCCCGAGGGCGCGGAGCGGTTCTTCGCCCAGCACGGGCCGAAGTTGCCGGTCGGACGCGTCGCCGACCCGTCCGACGTCGCCAAGGCCTACGTCTACCTGATGTCCGACGGCTTCTGCACCGGTCACGTCCTGGTGTCGGACGGCGGTCAGTTGCTCATCTGACGGCCCGCCGGACTGACGGCCGGCCGGCCACCGGACCGCGCCCACGGCCCCAGCCCACGGCCCCAGCCCACGGCCGAAAGCGGTCGCCACCCCTGCCGGGGATGGCGACCGCTTCGCCGTGCTCCGTCTCACCGGGCGACCGGCGTCCTCACCAGGAGACCGGCATCCGCTGCAGCTCCGGGTGCCAGAGCGGCCTGTCGTACATCTCCTCCATCGGTACGGCCAGCCGCAGGTCCGGCAGTCGCCGGAAGAGGGTGCCGTACGCGACCTCGAGTCCGACCCGGGTCAGATTGGCGCCCAGGCAGTGGTGGATGCCGGAGCCGAAGGCGAGGTGCCCGCGGGCGGCGCGGCGCACGTCCAGCCGGCCGGGGTCGGGGAACTCGGCCGGGTCGTGGTTGGCGCCGCCGTTGGCGACGAGGAGGCCCTCGCCCGCGCGGATCAGCTGCCCTCCGACCTCGACGTCCTCCAGGGCGACGCGCGCCATCAGGTCGAGGGGGCTGACCATGCGCATCATCTCGTCGACGGTGCCGGGCAGGACCGTGGGGTCGTCCCGGACGAGGGCCAGTTGATCGGGCCGTTCCAGCAGCAGGCCCACCCCGACGGTGAGCATGGCCTGGACCGGCGTCTGGCCCGCGATGAAGATCAGGAAGCAGAGGTTGGCGAGTTCGGTCCTGCTGAGCGTGCCCGTGGTGACGTGCTGGGCGATCACCCGGCTCATCGGGTCGTCGCCGGGGTCCTGCTCCTTGGCCTCGATGAACCTGAGGAAGTACTCCTGCAGCGCCATCATGCGCATGCTCACCTCGGCACCCACCTGTTCGGTGTCGAGGACCGCGTGGGCCTTCTCGCGGACTTCCCGGTTGCCCGCCAGCCAAGCCTGCATATCGGTGTATTCCATGCCCAGGGCCCAGCAGGTGATGATGCCGGAGAACGGCCCGGCGAATTTCTCGACCAGGTCCGCGGAGTTCCCCTCCGCGAGCATGGCGTCGATCAGTTCGTCGGCCTTCCGCTGCATCTGCGGACGCAGGTCCTCGGCCCGGCGCAGGGTGAATTCCCGGATGACGGCCTTGCGTTGCACGGTGTGCTGCGGCGGGTCCATCGTGAAGAGCATGGGAAATCCCCGCGACCCCTCGAAGGCCTCGGCGTAGATGGGGTATCCGGGATTCGTGATGTCGGAGCTGAAGCGTTCGTCGCCGAGAATGGCACGCACCTGTTCGTAGCGGGTGACGAGCCAGACCCGCCTGCCGTTGTAGAGCTGCCCGGGAGTGGGTGCCTCGGTCTCCCGGAACTTCACGTACTCCTCGGGCGGCGTGTACGGGCACTTCCGCAGAAGGGGAAAGTCGATGTCTTCACGCTCGGGTGTCGTGGTCACGGGAGGTGATCCCTTTCTGGTGAACAGCTGGGAAACGGCTGCGGGAAAGAGGTTGCGGAGGGGTGGAGTGGCCCGGGGGGTGGAGTGGCCCCGGAGG
>NZ_JARGEE010000582.1:0-4531 GCF_033794485.1 Streptomyces sp. MB09-02B | reverse complement strand
GCCCGGCGGCGATCGGGCAGCTGGGGGGCGGGGATCTGGAGTGCGGGCGCCAGGAGAGCCGTCTACCGGAGAGCGGGGGTCCGGAGTGCGGGCGCCAGGAGAGCCGTCTACCGGAGACGGAGCGTCCGGACGCTGGGCATCCGGAGACGGGGAGTCCGGAGGCTGGGCGTCCGGAGGTCTGACATGAGGTCCGTCGACCGGATCGGGCCCGGGGCGGGTACAGGGACAGCGGGTAGCCGAGGGGCCGGCGGCGGTCGAGGGCCGGGTGGTTCAGGGGTGGTTGGGTCGGAGCCGCCTCGGTGTCCGCATCGGCGGTTCAACGGGGCTCCGTGTGGTGGGGTCCTGTTGCCCACCCGGCACTGTGCCGTCTGCGGGAGGGCGGAGGACGGGCCCCGGCTGCCCGCTCTGCCCGACGAGGCCCGGGAGTTCGGGCCCGCCGAGCTGCTCGCGCTGCCCGAGCGCGGCTCGCGCCCCGCGCACGAGCGGCTCATCCATCCCGAGGCCCCGCTCCGCGTCCGCATGGTCTGCTCGTCCGCCGAGTGCGGCATCACCTTCGCGCCGCCCTACACGGTGGGCCCGGTGCCGGTCGAGGGGTACTGCCCGGCCTGCGGCGAGCCCTACTCGTACCGGCCCGAACTCGCCGAGGGCGACGTGCTGCGCGACCAGTACCGGATCATGGGCCCCATCGCGCACGGCGGTCAGGGCTGGGTCTATCTCGCCGAGGACACGCATCTCGGTGACGTGGTCGCCGTCAAGGGCCTGCTCAACCGGTACGAGCAGGACGGGGCCCGGCTCGCCGACGTCGAACGCCGCAACCTCGTCGCCATCCGCCACCCCCGTATCGTCCAGATCCGTGACTTCGTCGCCCGGCGCGACGACTCCGGGCGGGTCACCGGCGGGTACATCGTCATGGACGACGTCGGCGACGGCACCCTCGACAAGGTCGTCAAGGAGACCCGGCGCGGGGAGTCCGTCCTCGACATCGAGCACGTGGCCGCGTACGGCTGCCAGATCCTCGAGGCCTTCGTCCATCTGCACGCGGGTGGGGAGAAGGGCTTCGTGTACGGGGACATGAAGCCCTCGAACGTCGTGCACCACGGCGACGGCGTCAAGGTCATCGACCTCGGCGGGATGCGGGAGCGGGGCCAGAGCCAGCCGCCCGCCCACGTCACCCCCGACTACATGGCGCCCGAGACCGCGTCGTCGCCCATGCCCACCACCGCCCACGACCTGCACACCGTCGGCGTCACCCTGCGGGAACTCGCCGGCTGGGCCGTGGACGAGGTACCCGGCCTCGGGAGCGCCTCCTTCCACGGGGTCGTCGACCGCGCCACCCGCACCCATCCGGGGCTGCGCTTCGCCGACGCCCGCGAGATGGCCGGCCAACTGCGGGGCGCGCTGCGGGAGATCCGCGCCCTGCGCGGCAAGAGCGACCCGCCCGAACCCTCCGACTACTTCTGGCCGTCCCCCCAACTGCTCGGCGCCCGGCTCGGCACAGTGCCCGGCATCGAGCACTGGCTCGACCGCCCCCGCCGCGACCGGTACGACCCGCCCCTCGCCCCCGCCCTCGACCTCGGCGCGCCCACCCTCACCGAGATCGCCCGCCGACTGCCGGTGCCCAGGCGCTACCCGGGCGACCCGCAGACGACGCGGTTCGAGGTGAGCAGCGGCTACGACCCCGGCCGGCTCCTCGACCAGGAGGAGGGCAAGCCGCCCTCGGTCGAGATCCGCCTGCACAACGTCCGGGTCCTGCTGGGCCGGAACACCCGGGACGACCTGGAGCGGGCCCAGGAGGAGCTGGACACCGCCGACTCCCTCCCCGGGCCGTCCGCCGTCCGCCGGTGGCGCCTGGAGTGGCACCGTGCGCTGGTCGCGCTGCGCCGCGCCGACCTCGACGACGACCCGCGCCGGCTCGCCGAGGCCAAGGGCCACTTCGCCGCGGTCCGCCTCGAACTGCCGGGCGAGTACGCGCCCAAGCTGGCCCTCGCCTACTGCGGGGAACGGCTCGGCGACGACACGGCCGGGCCCACGGCCAAGGAGTTGTACGAGGCCGTCCTCGCCCGCAACACCGCGCACGGGGGCGCGGCCCTGGGCCTCGCGCGGCTCGCGCTCCGGGCGGGCGACCGCCGGGCCGCGCTGGACGTCCTCGGCCGGGTCCGGCCCGGCACCCTGGACCACACCGTCACCCGGATCGCCTCCCTGCGCATCCGCGCGGCGCGGCTGCCCCGGGACGACGATCCGCTGCCCGCGCCCAGCGAGGTCGACGCGGCCCTGGCCGAACTGAGCGACCTCGTCCGCTTGGAGCCGGGCGCCGGCGGGCCCAGCCTGTCCGAGGACGAGGCGTTGCGCCTCAGCACCGAACTGCACGAGTGGAAGCTGGACGCGCTCCACAGCCGTGGCGACCGGCCCGGCCCCGGGGGAGCGGGGAGCGGGCGGCTCGATCCCGGCAGCCTGCGGAGGCTGAGCCCGCAGGAGCGGGAGCTGCGCGCACGGATCGAGTCTCACTACCGCCAACTCGCCGCCCGGCACGGGGAGACGACCGCAGCGCACGAGCACCTCGTGGACCTCCTCCAGGCGGTACGGCCGCAGACCGTGGTCTGACCGCGTGGCAGGCGGGGCCTCGCCTACGGGGAGCAGGGGAGTTCCTGGAGCGCCTTAGGGAGCAGGAGGGAACAGGAAGGAACAGGAAGGAACAGGAAGGAACAGGAGGGGGCGGAGGGCAGCGGCCATGTGGTGCGTACGGCGACGAACGGGGAAGGAACGGTGACGCACGACATGAGCGGGCGCATGGGCGGGCACATGTGCCGGAGCGTGGGCGGGCACGTGGGGCGCCGCGTGAGCGGGCGCATGGTGCGGTGCGTGGACGGGCACATGAGCCAGGGCGTGAGCGGGCGGACGGGCTGCGGGCGTGGGGGCGGGTGCATGGAGCGTCGTACGGGCGGGCAGGGCGACGGGCGCGTGGGCGGGCGTACGCGCGGTGGGGTGGACGCGCGCGCGGGCGGGCGTACGGGCGGTCTCGCGCGCTCGGCGCGGCCGGAGATCCAGGTGCGGGTCGACCTCGACGGCGATGTGCGGCCGCATCGCAGCGCGAAGATCGAGGCGCACCTGCGGGTGGACGTGACCGCCGGGGGCGCGCCCGCCGAACTGCCCGCGATCGAGCTCGCCGTGATCATCGCGGTCGATGTCGCCGAACCTCTCCGGGCGGTCGTCCGGCACGCCTTGCAGACAGCGCTGCGGGGCCTGCCCGACGGCATCTCGTTCACCGTGCTCGGTGCCGGCCCCGAGCCGGTCCCCTGCCACCCACGGGGTGCCGTCGAGTGGGCCGTCGCCGATCAGCGCGAGAAGCGCCGGGCCGCCTTCGCGGCGGGCGCGATACCGCTGCACCGGGACGGCCCGCGCCCCGCCGGGTACGCCGTCTGGGCGGCCAGGGCACGCGCCCTGCTCGCGGCCCGCCCCCTGTCCGTACGCCATCTCCTGCTGATCACCGACGGCAGCAGCGGCCCGGGCGAGACCCGCCTGGAGGAGGAACTGGACGCCTGCGCCGGGCACTTCACCTGCGATGTGCTCGCCGTGGGCGCGGACTGGGCGCCCGAGCCGTTGCTGACGCTCGCCGAACGGCTGCACGGCACCGCCGAGTTCGTGGACGACGGTCTCGGCCGGGCGATCAGCGCCGCCGTACGGCGGTTGCGCCGGGTGCACGCCCCGCAGCTGCCGATCGAGGTGACCGTACGGCCCACGGTGCGGCAGGTCGCGCTGAACGAGAAGGCGCCCCGGCCGCACCGTCTCGGAGGGCTTCCCCAGCCGGGTCGGCCGCATCGCTGGAGCTTCCCGACGTACCAGTGGGAGCAGGGCGGGCGCGACTATCTGCTCACGCTCGTCGCCGACGCCGACGGTGATCCGTTGGAGACGTGGCTGCAGTTCGCCATGGTGTCCGTCGGGGACGTCCACGCGCCCGTCACCGCGCGCTGGCACCGGCCCGAGCAGCCACCGCCCGAGGTCGCGGCCAGGGGAGACAGCGTGCGTGAGCAGAAGTCGACCACCGTGATGCGGGACGCGTTGCGTCGCGGGCTCGTCGCGCTCAAGGAACAGCGGCGGGGGGCCGCCGAGGGGGACCTGGGGCGGGCGGCGCGGCTGGCGGCCCGGTTCGGCACGGACTGGGTGCTGGACGAGATCGGTGCGGTCGCCGACATCGTGGACGCGTCGGCGGGGCGGGTCCGGCTGCGACCGGCCACCGACGTCGACGCGTCCACGCTCGGTCCGATGATCCTGCGTGCGGGGTCCCGGCCGGTGCCCCTGATCGACACCGCCACGCCACAGCCGGGCGCGCGCTGCGCCCGGTGCGCCGCCCCGGCCGGGAGCGAGGCCCGCTACTGCATAGCCTGCGGGGAGAAGCTGCTGTGACGGCCGGAGGGGCGGGGGCTTCGGGGAGCGGACGCCCGGAGTGGGCCCTTGGCGGTGGGAGTTCGGCTTGGGCTCTGCGTGGTGGGCGTTCGGCCGGGGCTTCGCGGGGTGGACGGCTCAACTCCGTGGC
>NZ_JARGEE010000581.1:0-4537 GCF_033794485.1 Streptomyces sp. MB09-02B | reverse complement strand
CCCCATTCCCCTGTACGCGCCCTCGTTCCCCTACGGCCGGACAGTGCGCCGGTGCTCCTCCGCCGCCAGCCGGGCCGCCCGCAGGGCCTCCGCGCTCACCTCGTCCGTCGCCAGCGCCTCCCGGAGCCCCGCGACGAAGCTCTTCCCGGCCTCCGTCAGCGCCCCGGAGTCCACGAGCGTCCCCACCGCCTCCGCCGTCTGGTCCCGCCACCGGGCCCGCCAGAAGTCGACCACCGCGAGATGCGCGTACGTCCCCTGCAACAGCCCCTCCAGCGGGCGCGGGTCGGGACGCCAGGGCGCGTAGAACAACGTGTCGCACGCCGGGTCGTACAGGTCGACCAGATCCAGCACGGCCCCCAGCTTCACGTGCTGGAACTCGTGCACGAGGAGCAGCGCCAGCGTCTCCGGCGCGGACGGGCGGGCGATGGCCACCGCGCCGAAGGCGTCGCGGGCCGCCGAGCTGATGTCGGCACCCTCGGGGGAGAGCGTGAGCGGGGTGATCATCCGGAGCGCGGCGGCGATACCCGGCGCGTATGCGGGCAGTTCGCGCCGGATCCATGCCCAGGCCTCGGTCAGGTCGGCCCGCCACGCCTCGGCCTCGCCCTCGGTGAGCCGGGGGTGTGCCGGATGGCCGTGGCAGTCCCGCCAGGGGTCGGTGTCCTCCAAGGTCACGGACCAGCCGTCCAGTTCGAACCGCCGGCTGCCCCGCCAGGCGGGGTCCTCGCAGCCGCTCCGGGCGATCGTGTACGTCCGGTCGCCCGCCCGGACCGTACAGCCGTCGACGTCCGTGCGGACCAGGGCCCGCTCGGTGCCCGGCTCCACGGTCAGGGTCCCGAGCGTGGGCAGCCGCAGCAGCCCCGCGTGGACCGGGACGACCACCGACGCCCGGCGGCCGGCCCGCAGCGCGGCGGCGGCCGCGATCTCCGCCATCCCGCGTGCGGCCGTCGCCGAGGCTCCCGCGACGCTCCCCGTCGGGCCCGCCGGCGGACGGGCCCCGAGGGCACTCAGCGCCCAGGACCGTGCATAGGGGTGGGCCAGGACCCGGTCCACGGCTTCGGGGGCCTCGCTGTCGAGGGCGGTCAGCGTGTCCCACGCCGCCTGGGTGTCTCCCGCCTCCTGACCGTCCTCGGCGGCCGGCGCGAGCGTCGTCCCGTGCCGGACGAGCCCCAGCAGCTCACGGGCCAGGGCGAGTTGGTGGCGGGCCAGCAGGTCGACGGTGGCGCCCGAGCCGCGCCCGGTGGCCAGTTCGGCCAGGTGGTGGCCGGCGAGCGCCGGCCGCGCGGACTGGTCGGTCATATGGCGGTCCCGGAGGTCGGTGATGAGGGCCAGCAGGTCGGAGCAGTACACGGACGGGTTGCGGAAGCCGCTGCCGTCGGAGCGGTACCGGTGGGCGTAGAGGCCGCCGCCGCACGAGCGCACCACCGGGCAGGTCCGGCACTGCTCGGACAGCCCGTCCAGGCCCTGCTGCCGGGCCACGATGCCCGGATGCCCGGCGACCTCGTCCAGGGAGTTGGCGAACACGTCCAGGCCGGTGGCGGGGGCCCCGTCGTGCGCGGTCTTGAGGGAGTCCGCCTGTTCGAAGGTCCCGTCGGTCTCGATCACGGCGAGATCGGCGGGCGCCAGCCCCAGCGACTCCGTCAGGCTGCTCTCGCCGCGCAGGGTCCGCAGGACCGAGTCGAACATCCGGACGTCCATGGCGCGGCCGGTCGCGGTCCACCGGTCGTGGACGGCCAGCAGCCAGCGCGCGTACGCCGTGCCGTCGGTGTCCCCGGCCGGTCGCGCCGGAGGTTCGTCCCAGGTGGCGTGCGGGAGGAGGAAGTCGACGCGGGGCGGGGCGAGCGCGGCGAGCGCGTCATGGACGGCGACCGGGTCGTTGCGCAGGTCGACGGTGCACAGGATGCCGGCGAAGAGATGGCGGTGGCGCGGCCGGTTGAGCAGGGCGATGCCCCTGAGGACGCGGTCGTGGCTGCTGCGCCCGTCGGCATAGCGGCGGTGCAGGTCGTTGGCGGCCCGGTCGCCGTCCAGCGAGACACCGACCTTGATGCCGAACTCGTCGAACAGGTCCAGGAACCGTTCGTCGAGTGTGACGGCGTTGGTGTGGATCCGCAGGTCCAGCTCGCACACACCGCTCAGGGCGGCCGTCAGTTCCGTGGCGGCCCTGCGCAGCCGGGCCCGGCCCGCGAGGAGGGGTTCGCCGCCGTGCAGGACGACGTGGACAGCGGCGAGTCCGTGCGCCCCGGCGTGTTCGGCGATGCGTTCCGCCGTGCGGCGCAGGACCTCGTCCGACACCACCACGGGCCGACGGCTCCAGCTCTGGTCGGCGTGCTCGTACACATAGCAGTGGTCGCACGCGAGGTCGCAGCGACTGTGCATCTTCAGCACGAACTGCCGCAACGGCAGGAGCGGTCGGCCCATGACGGTCTCGACGGTCTCGACGGTCATGTGATGTCGGTGGTCTCGGCGGGGGTGGTGGGGGCCGGCGGTGTCAGACGGAGGACTGGAAGGCCGCCACCGCGACCCGTGCCGGACCCCGGCGTTCGGCGCCGTTCGACACGGCACGGGTCAGGGCGGGCGACAGCGCGCCGCCGCTCCGCGCCGCCAACTGCACCAAGGACACCCGCTCCGGACCGACGGCCGCCGTGGCGTGCGACTCTTCGGCCGTGGGGTCGAGGGATGCGTTCATGGGGACCTCATCAATCTGTGCGTGGAAACTGACGGGGTTGCGGAGTCTTGCGGCTCGTTGAAGCAGATGCCGACAGGAATTTCTCACTCAAGCACCGGCCGCAGAAGAAGTTAGCGGCCGACCGGGCGAACAGCGCCGAATATCCGGTCGGCTGCTGGTCGCGACCAGAACATAGCCGACGCCGAGGAGTGCTTCGGACGGCACCACAAGCCTCGTCCGTATTCGGGGCGGCAAACGTGAGAACCGTCTCACCGCCCGGCGCAAGCACGGCAGTTGAGCGGAAGCCCCCCAACCCGGGCGGCATCAGGAGCCTCGGCACTCTCAGCCCCCGCACAGCCGCACCCCAGCCCCCTCACGGACCGCGTCCCTAACTTCACCGCCATGACGGGAAACCACACAAGCAAAACGATCACGCGGCGCCGCGCCCTCGCGGTGACCGGAGGGACGGTCGCCGCCGGCGGCCTGGCGGTCGCCGGCTACCAGTCGGCGTTCGCGGACGCGATGATGAGCACCGCCGAGGCGACGGCCACGACCGCCACGACGAGCACCGCCGACACCTGCATGACGCTGATGACGAGCGTCACCGAGGGCCCGTACTACCTGGACGGCGCGCTGGTCCGCAAGAACATCACCGAAGGCAAGAGCGGTGTTCCGCTGACCCTGCGGCTCACGGTCGTGGACGCCACCGACGGCTGCACCCCGGTCCCCGGCGCGGCCGTGGAGATCTGGCACTGCGATGCCTGGGGCTACTACTCCGGCTACACCACCGCGAATCCCGGCGGCTCGGCACCCGCCGAGAGCGAGGACGGATCGACGGCCGACGACGCGACCTATCTTCGGGGTTACCAGATCGCGAACGCGAACGGGGTCGTCAAGTTCGAGACCGTCTTCCCCGGTTGGTACACCCCGCGCACCTGCCACATCCATGTGAAGGTCCACACCGGTGGCGAGAAGGAGGACGGCACGTACGAGGGCGGCAAGGTCAATCACACCGGCCAGTTCTTCTTCGACGACGAGATCGCCCAGGAGGTCTTCACGCTGGAGCCCTACTCCCGGCACACCGGCAGCTACACCACTCTCGACGACGACATGGTGTACGACGGCGGTGGCGCCGCGAGCGGCCTGCTCACCCTGGAAGCCGTGAAGAAGGCGAACCCGGCCCGCGGTTACAAGGGCCTCCTCACCCTCGGCATCGACCCCGACGCCGAGAACACCGGCGCCGGTGGTGGCGAGGGCGGCGCTGGTGGTGGTGAAGGCGGTACGCCGCCGTCGGGCGAGCCCCCGGCGGACGCCCCGACCCCGACCGACAGCGCCACGGCCACCGAGTCGGCCTCGTAGCGTACGGCCATGAGCAGCCGCGAGGACGAGGTGCTCGCGCGGGCCGCGGTGGCCGCGCTGACCCGGCAGCTGGAACTCATGCCCAAGCCCGGTCTTCCCGACCCGCGCGATCTCGGTGCCCGGATCACCCGGCAGGACCACCGTGCGCTGCGCTGGTCGGCGAAGGCGCTGGTCCCCGGTCTCGCGGCGATGGCGGCCTGCGCCCGCCGCAACGGTGCGGCGACGCCCGAACTCCGGGCCGAACTCGGGGCGATCGGCCGCTGCACCGAACACTCGATGCAGCTTGCCGGGGGCGGGCACCGGGGCGCCACCTGGGTGCTCGGGCTCCTGGTCGCCGCGGCCGCCATGGATCCCGGGGCGCGGGGGCGTGAACTGGCCGCCACCGCGAAGAAGATCGCCGCGCATCCCGACCGGCGCGCGCCGCGGCGGCCGTCCCGGGGGTCGTCGGTCTCCGTCAAGTACGGGGCGGCCGCCGCGGCGCGCGCCGGTCGGGATGCGCGGCGATCTTCTTCGCGG
>NZ_JARGEE010000580.1:0-4571 GCF_033794485.1 Streptomyces sp. MB09-02B | reverse complement strand
GGCGACGGTCGGGGCGGGCGTCCGTCACCTCGATGCGGAGGGCCGGGTCCTCCGGGTAGAGGGTGAGGCGCAGGCGGAAGTCGCGGCCTCGTACGTGGCCGTGCCGCACGGCGTTCGTGGCGAGTTCGGCCACCAGGAGCGTTGACGTGTGGTTGGCCTCGGTGTCGTACGGCCAGCCCCAACGGTGGAGTTGCTCCGCTGCGAGGTGGCGGGCGAGGCGGGCGCCTCTGAAGGTGGCCGAGAGGCACAGCGTGAAGTGGCGGGTGGGGGTGACGTGTCGGGTGGGGTCGGCTGGAGGTACCGCGAGGCGGGCAATATCGGCGTTCATGTCACTCAGCGTGGTCGACCGTATCTACGCTGACCAGTAACGACGACGGTACGCAGCGTCGCTGTCCGGGAGCTGTCCGGCTCTGTCCGGGCGAGGTGGCGTTACGCGGCGCGCCGACGGGAGTTGGGTACGGACGGCACGTGGAGGTGCGGGCATGGAGTCGTACGGGGCTGATGACGAGGAGTCGGCGGCGGTACTGCGGACGGTGGGCAGGATCGTCAAGACGTGCCGCGAGCGGCAGGGCCTCACGCAGGCCGAGCTGGGAACGGCCATCGGCTACAGCGAGGAGCAGGTGTCCTCGGTGGAGCGGGGGCGGCGGGCGCCGAGTCCGACGTTCCTGGAGGCGGCCGACCAGGTGTTGGACGCGGGTGGGCTGATCGTCGCGCTGAGGAAGGACGTGCAGGAGGCCAGGTATCCGAAGAAGGTGCGGGATCTGGCGAAGCTGGAGGCGGAGGCCGTTGAGATTTGCGCCTACGACAACTCCGTCGTCAACGGGCTGTTGCAGACGGAGGAGTACCTGAGGGCCGTGTTCGGCTCGCGACGGCCCGCGTTCTCCGAGGAGGAGGTGGAACAGCTCGTCGCCGCGCGGCTGGCACGGCAGAAGATCATCGATGGAACGCAGATCCACCCATCGTTCAGCTTCGTCCATGATGAGGCGGCACTACGAAGGCGGGTCGGGGGCAAAATGGTGCTACGCCAACAGCTCGAACGGCTGTTGGAAATCGGACAGATGCGGAACGTGGAGATCCAGGTACTCCCCCTGGATCGTGAGGACAACGCCGGTCTCGGCGGCCCCTTCCACCTACTGCGGCTGAGGGAGGGGACCACGGTGGGACACAACGAGGTTCAGCGGACCAGCCGACTGATCTCGGAGCCCAGCGAGATCCAGATCCTGGAACTCCGCTATGGCGTCATCCGAGCTCAGGCCCTCCCGCCGCGCGAGTCGCTGGCCTTCATCGAGAAAGTCCTTGGAGAGACATGAGCGTCACACCCCCGGCCGGTCACGCCGTCGAGTTGAAGTGGGTCAAGAGCAGCTACAGCACCGACGATGGGCCAGCCTGCGTCGAGGTCGCCGCCACCCCCGACACCATCCACATACGGGACTCAAAGCACGTACAAGGCCCCCACCTCGCCTTCGCCCCCCAGCAATGGGCCACCTTCGTCTCGTACGCCGCCGATCACTGACGTATGACGGGCCGGCGCCCCTATCCGGGCAGGTAGGGGCTCGCCGTGCCGTCACGCGCTGCTAAAGCCCCTGTTCGTCCATCAGCCGCATCAGGTTCCGCTTGCGTCGCTGGGAAGCCCGCAGAGCGGTGACGTACGTCGTGAACGCGTCCGGTGTACCCAGGCGGCTGTGGCAGTCCCGGATGCTCAGCAGCAGGACGACGAGGTGCTCGTAGACCGTGTTGCCGGTCTGCGTCGTCAGGGGCTCGGCCAGGCGGAGGTAGACGTCGAGCGCGTCGGCGGGGCGGTCGGCACGGACCTGGTCGGCGAGGGTGAGCCACTGCTTGTCGTGAGCGCCGGTTTCGACGGCAGCCTGCCAGGCGGCCGTCGCGTCCCGGTCGTCGAGGAGGGCGTCGACCAGGACCGAGCCTCCGTACCACACGCCCGGTCGCTGCCGCTCCGCGTCGGCACGCAGCAGGTTCAGCGCTCCCTCGCGCTCGGTCGGCCAGCAGTCGGCGGTCCGCGCGGTGGCGCGGAGTTGCTGGTACGTAAGCAGGGAGCGGCGTGCGGCGAAGTGGTCGCGGCGCAGGGCGACGGCGTCGGGGAGGCGGCCCGCCTGTGCGTAGCGTCCGCAGAGGTGGTCGACGAGGGCGGTGTCGACGGCTGCGAGGTCGTCGGCTTCCCGGATGCCGCGTTCCGCCCAGTTCAGGGCCTCGTCGGGGCGTCCGGCGGTGTCCAGCTCGCGGGCGATGAGCAGGTGTGTGTGGCCGTTGGGGTGAGGTCGGTCGCGTGCACGGCGATCACGGTGTCGATGTCGCCCGCCGTCTTGGCCAGGCGTTCCATCAGGTACTTCTCGGCCCACCCGGTACGGTTGGCGCGCCATGCCTCGACCACCAGCTTCCGCAGGGTGGCCATGCCCGCGTCACCGAGGGCATCCCGGTAGTCGAGCGGATCGATGTCGGTGAGGCCGGCGTCGAAGTCACCGAGCGCCTGGCCCACCAGCCAGCGCGCCAGCTCCTCCGGATTCGGACGTGCCGCCCGGCACGCTTCGAGGTGGGCGTCGGCCAGATCCGCCCCCACCTGACCGAGCCCTCCGTCGGAGTCGTCGACGCTCTCCACGGCTTCGGTCAGCAACTGCATCGCCTCCCGGGTCAGCTCGATCGCGTCGACGGCCCGTCCGGAGCCGGTGAGCGCCCGGATCGCGGACACCGCTTGGCCGGCCTGATCGGCGTAGGCGCGGGCGTCGGCGTACTCGACGTAGCCGTAGCGCGCGAACGGACGTACGTCGAGCAGCTCACGGATGATTGTCCTGACCCCGGCGAGGTCTCCACGTGCGCCGGCCGCCCGCAGCTCCAGGCGACGCCGCAACTGCCGGTCCTCGCCCACCTGTTCTCGCACCAGGGCGAGCAGTTCCTCCTTGGTCAGGGCGGACAGCCAGGCGTCGAGGTTCTGTGCGCGGTCGCGGGCCGCCATGCGTTGCCCCGGCAGGCTTTTCCTCTGTGCCAACAGGGTCAGACCGAGGGCCACCAGGTGTTTGCAGAAGTTGCGCTCCACGCCATACGGGCAGTCGCACCCCCCGGTCAGTCCGCCGGGCCCGTCCAACGTCAGCTCGACCTCGTACCGCTCCGTGCCGTGGACGCTCGCGGTCACCCAGCCGTCCCCGACCTCCACCCCTGACACCGCGTCGAGATAGCCGAGCCCGCGTTCGAAGGAGCGGGAGCCTGCGAGTGCTTTGAGGTTCGCCTTGGTGAGGCTGTCCATGGTCCCGCCCCCTCCTTTCTTACCGCTCCGGTTCATTCGAGGTCTTCCAGGAGGAGGTCCAGCGCCGCCTCCTCGTGCAGGGCGACACCCAAGGCATCCATCGTGGCGGCCAGTTCCGTGTCCCACCTCGCCTCGACCGGCGTACCGCTGAGCGGGAGCGATGGCGTGCCGTGCAGTTCGGCCCGCGTGGCGAGGTACTCGTAGTCCGGTGCGCCCATGCGCCACGGGTCCGCGCCGTACCGTTCCATGACACGGTTGGCGAGAGTGATGCCCGGCCAGTCGAAGTCACCGTGGTAGACGAAGGCGCAGTCGGTCGCGGCCAGCGTGTCCAGGAGGGTGAGGACCACCGTCGTCGCGCTGCCGGAGGTGCAGATCAGTGGGGCGGTGCGGCCGGCGTCCGCCGCGGCCTCGACCACGCGCGGGTTCTCGCAGACGTGGACGCGGGTGCGCGAGGGCAGCTTCAGGTGCCGGTGCAGCGTGCGCAGTTCACGCAGGGTCAGGTGGGTCTCCAGGTGGCGGTCCGCGCGTTCGCGCAGGGCCGTCTCCTGCCAGGTGGGGCCCGTCGGGCGCAGGCCGTATGTCAAAACCGTGCTGGAGACCTCGTCCGGGGTGACCGAGGCCCGACGCCACAGGGCACGGCGAGCCGGTGCGTCGGTCGGGAGGTCGACGTCCTGGGCCAGCGCGATGCCCCGCAGGACCAGGCGGGCCAGCAGGGTGCCGTCGTCCAGGCCGTGGGCCGAGCCCGTGGTGCGGGTGGCCAGTTCGCCCCGGCCCCAGGTGACGGGGGTGGCAGCGGGTGCGGGACCCGAGCCGGGGTGGAGGGTCGCGAGGGCCTGGATGGCCTGGGTGAGGGTGGTCAGCGCGGTGGTGGGCGGCCGGCGGGTGAACGTGCCGGACCGTCGGATGTCCGTCAGCCATCGGTCGGCCCAGGGCTGGTCGGCCAGGGACGTGGCGGCCAGGGCCGCTTCCGCCGCGGACCACAGGCGGTCGCGTTCGGCCGTCGCCGCGTCGCGGGCCGCTCGCCGGTCGGTCAGGGGCGGGCCCAGTGCCGTCAGGGTCGCGGCCAGGCTTCGGCCGACCGCGCTGGCGCGCAGGCGGGTATCCAGTTCGGCGAGGGAGATCGTGGCGGACGGTCCGGCGAGCGGCTTGGCCAGGAGGAGGGACAGAGCTTCACGCTCCCGTGGGTCGACGAGTTGGAGCCGTATGGTGCCGGTCGGCTTCAGGCCGCTCTACCTTCTTGAGCGGGTTGATCGAGCCGTTCGTAGGGTTGGGTCGCCCAGGGGTGCCGGGTGTGGCTATCAGGCCGCTGCCGTTCATG
>NZ_JARGEE010000057.1:0-30491 GCF_033794485.1 Streptomyces sp. MB09-02B | reverse complement strand
AGTCGTCAGCCCCGCCGAACCGCCCGCCCCATCAACCGTTCCACCGGGGGAGTTGGAAGCACCCGTGACCACCTGGACCGACCACACCGCCGAACGACCCATCGCGCTCACCGCCCCCAGCGGCATCGACCGGGCCGCCCACCACCGGCTCGACGAGGCCTGGCTCGCGGCGGCGTGGAGCCACCCCACGACCCGCTGCTTCGTGGTCTCCGGCGGTCAGGTCCTCATCGACGAGACCTCGGACGGCACCACCGAACTCGTCATGACGCCCTCCTTCGAGGCCCCCCTCACCGAGGCACACCGCTACTTCCTGGGCACCGACGCCGACGGTGTGAGCTATTTCGCACTCCAGAAGGACACGCTCCCCGGCCGCATGGACCAGTCGGCACGCCCGGCCGGGCTGCGGGAGGCGGGCATGCTGCTGTCGCCGCGTGACACGGGCCTCATGGTCCACGCGGTCGGCCTGGAGAACTGGCAGCGCACCCACCGCTTCTGCTCCCGCTGCGGAGAACGCACCGTCATCGCGGCCGCCGGCCACATCCGGCGCTGCCCGGCCTGTGGCGCCGAGCACTACCCGCGCACCGACCCGGCGGTGATCATGGCGGTCACGGACGACGAGGACCGCATCCTGCTCGGCCGCCAGGTGCACTGGCCCGAGGGGCGTTTCTCCACCCTCGCGGGCTTCGTGGAGCCCGGCGAGTCCATCGAGCAGTCCGTGCGGCGCGAGGTCCAGGAAGAGGTCGGCGTCACCGTCGGCCAGGTCGAGTACGTCGCCAGCCAGCCCTGGCCCTTCCCCTCCAGCCTCATGCTGGGGTTCATGGCCCGGGCCACCTCGACCACCGTCGACGTCGACGGCGACGAGATCCACGAGGCCCGCTGGTTCTCCCGCGAAGAGCTGCGGGCCGCGTTCGAGTCCGGGGAGGTCCTGCCTCCCTACGGCATCTCGATCGCGGCCCGACTGATCGAACTCTGGTACGGCAAGCCCCTGCCGACGCGAGGTCATACCGGCTAGAGCTTGTCCGCGGTTACGCGCCGATCTTCTGCTTGACCTGCGCCAGCGAAGGGTTCGTGAGCGTCGAGCAGTCCGGGAAGAGGGCGGTGGGAACGGTCTGTGGACTTCCCGCTACGTGAGGGCGGCCAGGGAGGGCCGCCCCTTGTGGGGGAGGGAAGAGCGTGAGCGAGAAGCCCAGGGCTCTTGGCGTGGTCCGTCTGTCCGTCGGCAACGAGAACCAGACGGGGGAGGACACGCAGCGCACCCGCATCAGCAAGCGTGCGGACGCGGAGGAAATGGAGTTGGTCGACTTCGCCGTCGACATCGACGTGTCGGCGTCCATCTCGCCGTGGGTACGCCCGTCCCTGGGCGACTGGCTCAGCAACAAGAAGGACCAGTTCGACCACATCATCATCCTGAAGATCGACCGCATCGCGCGGTCGGTCCGGCACCTCTCGGACATCATCGAGTGGTGCGAGGCGAACGGTAAGGGCCTCATCTCCTGCGAGGAGGGATTCGACCTCTCGAAGCCGTGGGGCAAGACCATCGCCAAGATCCTGGCTGTGGTCGCAGAGGCCGAGCTGGACGCCATCAAGGCCCGCAACAGGGCTTCCCGGGAGACCATGCGGAAGACCGGCCGCTGGCCGGGTGGCCTTGTCCCGTTCGGACGCAGAGCAGTGAAGGGTGACGCAGGCTTCACTCTGGAACTCGACCCCGAGTACGGCCCGACGCTGATCGAGATGATCCGGCGCTTCATCGAGAAGCCGAGCTTCTCGGCCGTCGCCGACTGGTTGAACGAGCAAGGCGTACCCACGGCTCAGGACATCGCTCGTATCCGCGCGGCGGCAGGCGAGAGCACAACTCGGCTGGCCGACCCGAAGCCTCGGGGAGCCAGGTGGACGCCGACCACAGTGCAAGCCGTACTGATCAGCCGCTCCCTGCTCGGGGAGTACGTACGCGCCAGTGGCGCCGTAGCCCGCAACGACGACGGCACACCTGTCATGCGCTCTGAGCCGGTACTGAACGAGGAGGAGTGGACGAAACTGTCGGAAGCCGTTGCCTCGGTCAAGTACAAGAAGCAGAAGGGCTCTACGTCGCCGACGGTGGGCGTGACGTTCTGCCTGCTGTGCGGAAGCGCCCTCTACTTCGTGAAGGGCGACCCGGCCAAGGGCAAGCGCGAGCGATACCGCTGTCATGGCAACAAGACCAAGGGCATCCCGGCGTGCCCGAAGCAGAGGTTCTGGGCAGAGGACTTGTACCCCTGGCTGGAGTCGGCCTTGTTGGGCGAGATCGGCCACCTGGAGCGGATGGAGTCGAAGACGACCATCGACGACAGTCGTGCAGCGAAGCTCGCCGTGATCGACGGCAGGATGATCCAGCTCCTGAAGGAACTTCAGCAGGGCGAGATCAGCGCCGTCGCGTACGGCTCGCAAGTTGCCAGCCTTGCCCAGGACCGGGAGAAGGTCACCAGCCAGGAGGGGCCGAAGCCGGTGACCGTATGGACGGGTACGGGCGAGGGCTACGCGGAGTGGTGGGAGCGGTCGAGCGTCGACGAACGGCGCGAGTGGCTGAAGAAGCACAAGGTCAAGGCGTACTTCGGACATGACGTCCTGGCCATCGATCCCGGCGACCTGATCGAGAACATCAAGCAGCAGGGCATCACGTACTGGGATGTGCCCTCCAAGTCTTCTCAGGTGCTCTCACCGATCACGCCGATCTCGTTGCACGGAAAGCCGTACGAGAAGCCGAAGCCGCTTACGGGTGTGGAGTGGGAGATCGTCAGCCGCTGGGAGGACTTCGACGCGGAACGGGCAGCGCAGCGGGCGAAGGCTGAGGAGGAAGCCAAGGGAGCAGAGGTAGCCGAGATGGTTCCGATCTCTGTCTGATGCAGGCTGAGCAACCGAGGAAGGCCCCCGGCCTGGGGGCCTTCTGTCTTGCGATCAGAAGGGCGGCGGCTCGTGCCCCGCTTCTTGGAGCTGGTCGGTCAAGCTGTCGTAGTCGAAGACCACCGGCACGGGAGATGCGTACGCGTCTCCGAACCAGCGTCGATGCTGTTCCTCTTGCTTGACCTTGCCAAGATAGTCAGCCCTTTCGTCTTCCTTCTGGGGGCCGCTTACGCGGCCCACTTTCGCCGGCTGCTTGCGCTCTTCGTCTTCGCCCTGTCGGCCCCCCTTCGGGGGCCGCTCTTCGCCTACCGGCTTGCTCTTCGCCGCTGGCTCCTCACTCCTACCGCCGTCGCTCTTGAAGGTATGTAGGTTGTATGGCTCCTCAGCCATACCCCCCTGCCTTGGCAAGGTGAGTCGGTAGATCACCGGACCGTCCGGTACCTTGCCCGTCTTCGTAAGCCAGCCAGCCTTACGCAGCCTGCCAACGATCTTGTTGACCGTCTGCTCAGGAGCCTTCCCGCCGTAGCCGAGTTCCCTGGCGATCGTCCCGTTCGACGGGCACACGTTCTCGCCCGTCTCGTAGTCCGCGTACAACGCCATGGCGACGCCGCCCAACTTCTCTGCGTGCTTCATGTTCGGAGAAGGGAAGCCCGCGATACAGGAGCACGTATGGCGTCGTGCGCTGGTGCGCTCGAAATTTGAGCCGCCAAGACACGGCGGTCGAGCAAGGGCCCTTCAGGGGGTCATACCCCACCCCCTTCGCCGTTGCCTTCCGCTCGCCGTCCAAGGCTGGCCCGTGCCACATGGGCAGGCGAACGGCTGTGCGCCCGCGTGAGCGGCTGGCAGGCTGCACCCCTGGCAGGCAGGCGAGAGCGCAGCGACAGGCAGGCAGGCGCGCCATGCCGACAGGGCGCAGCGCTGGCCGACGCAGGGCAGAGACACAGCCCCGACCGTGGCGCAGCGTCACCGGTAACGGGCGTCTCGAGAATCAAGGTTTGTGAGACGAGACGGGATGCACTCCGGAAGGAGGCGCAGCACTGTTCAAAACCCGTCTCGAAACTTCCGTCTCAAGCTTGACGTATTGAGACGAGTTCTGAGACGGTCCGTGCGTGACGACGAACACGATCGCTGGTCAGCTCATCGGCTACGCCCGCGTGTCCACCGATGACCAGGAAGCACAGCTCCAGCGCGACGCGCTGACGGCCACAGGCTGCGCCCGGATCTTTGAGGACAAGGCATCCGGCAAGAACACCAACCGGCCAGAGCTCACGGCCGCACTGGACTACGCCAGACCTGGCGACACCCTGTGCGTGTGGAAGCTCGACCGGTTCGCCCGCTCCCTCATCGACCTTGTGACCAAGGTCGACACCCTTCGAGAGCGGGGCATCGGGTTCAAGGTGCTCACGGGGGCACTGGCCAACATCGACCCCGGTACGGCGGACGGCCGTCTCATGCTTCAGGTGGTCGGGGCCATGGCGGAGTTCGAGCGCAGCCTCATCAAGGAGCGCACCCGGGCAGGACTCGACGCAGCCAAGGCGCAGGGGCGTACCGGCGGACGGCCGTCCGTGGTCGATGAGGACGTGCTCACCGTGGCCCGTGCCAGGAAGACGAAGGGCGAGAGCGTAAGCGCCATCGCCAAGGCGCTCGGCATCTCCCGTGCCACCTTGTACCGCCACCTTGGAGAGAGCGCCTGAGACAGGCGCACAACGGTTTCGCGACAGGCCCTCGGCTCACGCCGGGGGCCGTTGCCATGCACGACGTGTGACGCCGTCTGACAGGCGTAACGATGCCTGCCCCTGCCGACGACGGGGGAGTCGACAGGGACAGGCACAGGGGGTGCAGGTCGCTCGAACAGCTCCCCCTTCCGGCGCACCTCGGTCGTGGTGCTCGCCGTCCCTCAGGGCGCCGGGGGCCTGTCGGTCACTCGTCCCGGACCACCATCGCGAACGACGTACAGACACGCCGGAAGCTCTTGTGTCCGCTCCGGCCTGTGTGGCTCATGCACGCCACGTCGACCGCCGCGCCGTCCGTGGCGGGCGTGGCCGTCCACTTGCAGTGAAGGCACTCCGCTTCGAAGGTCACGTCAGTGTCTGGGTGCTGCGTGATCCTGTGCCTCACGTATCGCATGAGGGAGCGCGCCATCACTCGGCCCCGTGGGCTTCCCGCAGGTGCGTACGGAGTACGACGTTCGCATCTGACGCCTTCGAGTAGTCCCCGACTGATCGGGCGTTGGTTCGGGTCACGGCGATGCCGAGACATTCACGGCAACCCGCTACCGGGGTCGGCTCCGAGGGGGGAAGTGCCAGGGACACCGGCTCCCCCATCGTCGTCTTCGGTGTGCTCATCCTGTACGGCCTCCCCGCCTGGATCTCGCTGCGATCCATCCTTGGGGCTCCAGCGAAGCGGCCCTACGTTCTTTCCTGTTGAGGCAAGAACTCGTCTCGGATGCTCTCGACCAGGGCGCGCATGTCATCGCCGAAGAGCGCCACGTCGGCGAACCGCTCGAAGGTGTCGACGTACGTCTGTATGTCCCTTGGGTCCCGTGTTGTGATCTCCGAGTGGAACGTCTCGACGATCACAAGCCGGTCATCGTGGATGCTGAAGTACGTCATGGGGAAATCCGGCATCCGACCAGCCAGGGGCACCACCCCAACGGTCACATTTGGAAGGCGGGAAAGGGATACGAGCCGATCAAGTTGTACCGCCATGACGACTGGCTCACAGATCAGCCACCGCAGGACGTGCTCACAGATCACGAAGTAGAACGACCGGCCGTCTTCGTAGAGCGTCGCCTGCCGTTCCATCCTCGCTGCCACCGTCCGAGCCCTGGTCTCGTCCGGGGAGAACACTGCCGTGGCGTACTCCCGGGTCTGGAGGAGTCCGGGGATGAGTTGCCCCTGAAACAGTCTGAGAGCAGCTGTGTTGGCCTCGACGGCCTTGATGGTGTTCTGGTGCTTCCGGGGGCCCATGCGGCGCAGCAGGCGCCACGCTGTGGCCTCGGTGACCTCGGCTCGGGCAGTTGCGAGGAACTCTTCCTTCACTGTGTCCGAGACGCCGAGCGCGGACAGGATCAGGTCGACGTCCTGAACGTTGGGCAGGGTCCGGCCGTTCTCGATCTTCGAGAGCTTCCCTGCGGACATGGAAGCCCTGCGGGCTACCGCGTCACCGGTCAGTCCCGATGCTTCCCGCAGTGCCCGCAGGGCTCTCCCGATCGACTCCGTGGTCAGTGATGCCGCTCCCAGTAGGCCGCGAACGGCACGGCGCGGGTGAGCGCCAGGTCGCGGTAACCCTGGTACTCCCTCAGCCGGTCGGTAGGCAGGAGTTCACCGCCGATGAACTTGCCCTCGGGGGTGTAGTGCATGCGGTACACGTCACGGTCGTCGAAGAGCCAAAAGTCGTGATCGGGCAGGCCGGTCACCTTCTGCTCGGCAAGGTCGATGATTCCGATGGACTCCCCGGCCTCGATGTTGCCGGGGTAAGCCGACAGCTCGTAACGCAGGTAGTCAGTCAGAGGGGAGCGCAAGACATGAACGCGGGACACGCTCTTGCCCTTGTCGGTCATCGAGCGCACCCATGGGTTGTCGCTCCACTCCGGACCCATGTCCTCACCCGCGAGGAACCGAGCGATCTCCTCCCGCTCCTCCTCCACGTCATACACGTCGAGCGTCTCCAGCCGGAACGCGGTCCGCTCGAAGCTCTCGAAGAGACGGCCGAACTCCTCACCGCTGAGCACGGAAGTACTCCTCGAGTACGCCGGCCGGGACCATGACGGCCGTCTCTCCTTCGGGGAGATCGAGCTGTGCCAGCCGCTCAGGGTCGGTGATCACGTAGCCCTGCACCACGTAGTCCTTGCCATCGTCCGTACCCCACAGCGTCGGGCACGTGCCGTTCTTGCAGTCCGGGTCTCCCGACAGCGTCCGCAGCGGTGTGCCCACGGCTTCCCCCTCAGGTCGACGGTCCTTGTCCGTTCGATGCTTCCGACCTGCGTACAGCAAGGTCAAGATCCCCGGCTTTCCAGAACGGGAAAGCCGCACACTTGACGTTCGGCGCGAATGGTCCCGGTAGTTGTCCTCGGTGGGTACGAGCGGACCAACGCCCGAGCATGTCAGTCCAGCAGAGCGACCGTGAACGTCTCGCGGTGGGCGGTCAGCCAGGCTTGTATGCGGTCCCAGCGCTCCCATCCGCCACGTTCGGCCAGCGCTTGGAGGTAGACGGGGTTGCCGTCAGTCACGCGGCGGGCGACGAAGGACCGGCAGGTCTCGGTGGCCTGTTCGATCACGCCCGGCAATCCGGCGCGATCCCACGGCGGGAGGCCGTAGCTGTCAGCGAGGATCCGTAGCCGTGCAGACACATCCAATCCGGCGGGATACAGGGCGGCCGCAGACACCGGATCAAGCATGGGCACCCAGTAGCGGGCAGCCATGGCGACGTCCCAGAGAGGACGGCCCGGAGCTGCCAAGTCGAAATCGATCAAGGCGGTGGCACGGCCGTCGCGGAAGACGACGTTGTCCGGGCACACGTCGTTGTGGCACACCGTCGTTCCCCCCTCCGGGTCGGCTAGGTCCTGTGACCACTCGGCGTCTGTGCCGACCGCGATGGTCGCGCTGACCTCATGCAGGCGGCGCAGGAGGAGTCCCACCGATTCGAGGGCGCTTGTCGTCATTACCCAGGGCGGGAACGGCGGCAGAGCTACCTCGCCTGGGACGAAGGTGAGCTGTTCACGGCCGTCAGCGGTGAGGCGCACGGGAGTCGGAGCTCCATCGAAGCCGTGCTCTCTCAGCGCGAGGAGGTGGGCATGGAGAGCGTGTGCGTTGCGCGGGGCCGGGCGTTCCACCAGCGCACCCCTGCGGAAGACCGCCCCCGCGTTCACCATGCCTCCGACCAGCGCTTCGCCGTCCGCCTCGTCCTCCGTCGTCATGTCGATCACGCTACCGTCGAGTCGGCCTCGTACAGGCCGGGTATACAAAGACCCCCGATCAGGCGCCAAGCCGATCGGGGGTCGTGTGCGTCATGCGTGTCAGACGCCGAGCGCCTGCTTCACCTGGGCGAGGCTCGGGTTCGTCATCACGACCTCGGCGCCACCGCCGGAGGGAACTACCTGAACGGTCGGGACTGTCTGGTTCCCGCCGTTCGCCTTCTCCACGAACGCGGCGGACTCCGGGTCGTGCTCGATGTTGATCTCGTTGTACGTGATGCCTTCGCGGTCCATCTGGCTCTTCAGCCGACGGCAGTAGCCACACCACGTGGTGCTGTACATCGTCACAGTGCCCGGCATGTCCCTGGCGCTCCTTCATGGTCTGAGGGGTCGTTCTCGCAGTGGTGGAACGTACGCGACAGGCCCGCCATTCCCCTGTACGGGTGGCGTCCACCACCGTTGCCCCGCGTCGGCACACCGGAACACAGGGCGCCTGCCGCATTAGTACGACTGCGGAGGTCTACCTGTGGACAACTTGCTCAGGCGTCTCCGGCGACCTGGCAGCATGGCCGTGTGACAGCAACGCATTCCACCCTCTTCCCGCGGGTCCCCGACTCGGCCGACGCGGTGCTCGAAGGGCTCGACCCCGAGCAGCGCGCGGTCGCCACCGCCCTGCACGGTCCGGTGTGCGTGCTGGCCGGTGCCGGTACGGGCAAGACCCGTGCGATCACCCACCGCATCGCCTACGGAGTGCGGGCCGGAATGCTCCAGCCCGCCAGTGTGCTCGCCGTCACCTTCACCAACCGCGCCGCCGGAGAGATGCGCGGCCGTCTCCGTCAGCTCGGCGCGGCCGGGGTCCAGGCCCGGACGTTCCACTCGGCCGCACTGCGTCAACTCCAGTACTTCTGGCCGAAGGCCGTCGGCGGCGGCATGCCTCGCATCGTCGACCGCAAGATCCAGATCGTCGCGGATGCCGCCGCCGCCTGCCGCATCCGTCTCGATCGCAACGAACTGCGCGACGCCGCTGCCGAGATCGAGTGGTCCAAGGTCACCCGCACCGTCCCAGCCGACTACGCCGCCGCGACCGCCAAGCACGGCCGCGAGGCCCCCCGCGACCCCGCCGAGATCGCCCAGATCTACGCCATGTACGAGGACCTGAAGCGCGAACGGGCCGTCATCGACTTCGAGGACGTCCTCCTGCTCACGGTCGGTATCCTCCAGGACCGCCACGACATCGCCGAGCAGGTCCGCTCGCAGTACCAGCACTTCGTGGTCGACGAGTACCAGGACGTCAGCCCTCTCCAGCAGCGCCTGCTGGAACTGTGGCTCGGCGACCGGGACGACCTGTGCGTCGTGGGCGACGCCAGCCAGACGATCTATTCGTTCACCGGCGCAACTCCCGACCATCTGCTCGACTTCCGCCACCGCCACCCCGGCGCCACCGTCGTCAAGCTCGTCCGCGACTACCGCTCCACCCCGCAGGTGGTCCACCTCGCCAACGGCCTGCTTTCCCAGGCCCGCGGCCGCGCCGCCGACCACCGCCTCGAACTGATCTCCCAGCGCCCCCCGGGCCCCGAGCCCCGGTACACCGAGTACGCGGACGAGCCCACCGAGGCCGAGGGAGCAGCCCGCCGCATCCGCGACCTCATCGCCTCCGGAGTCCCGGCGAGCGAGATCGCCATCCTGTTCCGCACGAACTCCCAGTCCGAAACCTACGAACAGGCTCTCGCGGACGCCGGAGTGCCGTACCAGCTGCGCGGCGCGGAACGATTCTTCGACCGCCCCGAGGTGCGCAAGGCGGGAGCCGCGCTGAAGGCGGCCGCGCGCTTCGGCGCCAACGACACCCTTCTCGAGGACACCGTCGACCTCCCCTCGCAGGTACGGGCCGTGCTGTCCGGCGAGGGCTGGACCGGCGAACCACCGGCGGGCTCCGGAGCGGTCAGGGAGCGCTGGGAGTCACTGGCGGCCCTGGTGAACCTGGCCCACGACTTCGCCGCCGCCAAGCCCGACGCCACCCTCGGCGACCTGGTCACGGAGCTCGACGAACGGGCGGGCGCCCAGCACGCCCCGACCGTCCAGGGCGTCACTCTCGCCTCGCTGCACTCCGCCAAGGGCCTGGAGTGGGACGTCGTCTTCCTCGTCGGGGTCGCCGAGGGCATGATGCCGATCACCTACGCGCGAACGGACGAACAGATCGAGGAGGAGCGACGACTCCTCTACGTGGGCGTCACCCGCGCGCGCGAGCAGCTCTCCGTCTCCTGGGCGCTGTCCCGCTCACCGGGCGGCCGACCCAACCGCCGCCCCAGCAGGTTCCTCAACGGCCTGCGCCCCGGATCGACCACCACCGCGGGGCGGAGCGGCACAGGCGGCTCCGGGGGCGTCGAACTGGGTTCCCCGGGCAGCCGGACGGGGGACCTCGGGGGCAGAGGCACGGAGGGGGCGCCACGGCGCACGAGCCGGACCCCGGCCCGCTGCCGTGTCTGCGGGCGCACCCTCCGGGACGCCGGCGAGATGAAGCTGATGCGCTGCGAGGACTGCCCCTCCGACATGGACGAGGGCCTCTACAAGCGTCTGCGGGAGTGGCGAGAGGTCCAGGCGCGGCGCAGTGGCCAACCCGACTTCTGTGTCTTCACGGACCGGACACTGATGGCGATCGCGGAAGCGGGGCCGAGCACTCCGGTTGAACTCGGTCGCATCCCTGGCGTCCGCGCCCGCAAGCTGCAGCGCTACGGCGCCGATGTTCTCGACATCTGCGCAGGTCGGGAGCCTGGGTGCGAGGACGGGAACGACTGATGCGAACTCGTCGAAAAAATAGTTTGCGCATGCCCCAGCAATCCCCATAGGTTCTTAGGCACGAGAGCAGCGGCCTTCTCGAAGGCCCTGGTTTCGTGGTGTACTTCATATCCATCGGATTGGTTCACGCCGGTCCCCATAGACGCCGAGAGGAGGCGAGTCCAGTGATCAGCATCAACACCAGCTACATCAGCACGGTCAAAATGACCGATCGCTCGGCCGTCTCCCTGTGCATGCTCGGCGTCTCGAACCTGGGCACCGGTCTGCCCGCCATCAGTGGCGGCCGTCCGGCGTCCTCCGTGTCTCTGGCGGGTCTCCCCGTCCGTGAGCGCAATGAGCGACCGACCAAGGCACTGGAAGCAGCAGTAGAGGCACAGGCCCAGGCCTATGCCTTCGCGGCGGCCGGTGCCGGATTCCGGAAGCAGACGACGCAGCACCACCTGATGTGGGCCTTCCGTGGGCCTGAACCCTGGAGTGATCCAGCCTGATCGACGATCAGGCCGGCGCCTTCAGGGCCGCGGAACCCCATCCGGGATCCGCGGCCCTTCTGTTTGTCCCTGACCAGGGACTACAGAGCGAAGGGGCCTCGGGACAAGAAAAGAACCCGGTACCAGCCGCCACCGGCCAACAGGCCGGAACGACCAGACGAGGAAGACGAACCGTGCAACTCGAAGCGCACGCCCCGTCCGTACCGCCTTCCGAAACGATCCCCCCGCCCGGCCTCACGGAGGACTCCACCTTGACCCCGCTCACCGCGCTCACCGCGCTCGACGACGCCATCGAGAACCTCGGCGTACCCGTCCCCTGCCGCTCCTACGACCCGGAGGTCTTCTTCGCCGAGTCGCCGGCCGATGTCGAGTACGCCAAGGCCCTCTGCCGCACCTGCCCGCTGATGGAGGCCTGCCTCGCCGGCGCCAAGGAGCGGCGTGAGCCCTGGGGCGTCTGGGGTGGCGAGCTCTTCGTCCAGGGTGTCGTCGTGGCCCGCAAGCGGCCTCGTGGTCGCCCGCGCAAGAACCCGGTCACGGCATGAACATCACCGGAACGATCGACCGCCCCCTGACGCACGACCCCAAGAAGCAGGCCCCGATGAAGCCGTCCACGAGCGAGCCCGCCGGCTCCGCGACACCTGATTTCACCACCACCGGTGCGAACGCCTCGCGCCAGAACAGGACCCGAGAGATGCATCTCATGCCAGAAGCCCTGGCTCGTGCGCATATGCACGAGCGCCTGCACCAGGCTGAGCAGGAACGCCGGGCCATGCGCCTGGCGGTCGCTCAGCGGATGCAGCGCAGGGCCGAGCGCGCCTCGCTGCGCGCCCGCCGTGCGCTCGCCATGGCGGTCATGCAGTAGCCGCCACGCGGCGACCGGCATGACCCGGCCTGGACGGGCACGTCACCACCACTAGCAGTGGGCTCCCCGCGGGGGCCGGTCCGAAGGGACCGGCCCCCGCGGTGCGTTGTGCGCACGGATCCGTCGAGGGCGGCGATATCGTCGCCGAGTGACGAGTCTTTCCGGGGACAGTGACCAGGGCGGCCCCGCCGCGGAACCCCAGACCCTCGTGTGCGCCCGCTGTGGCACCACCGCCGACGCCCCTCGACCTCTGTGGATCTGTTCCGTGGAGAACGGCGTACGGCACTACTTCTGCGAGACCTGCGCCAGGGAGAACCTGCGTGCGATCGAAGGCAGGCTGGACTCGGCTTGGTGGTGAAGCCGCCCGCTCGAACCGGCTACGCCTCCGCAGCCGACTCGCCCTCCTCCTCTTCGTACAGGAAACCCGGTAGCCACTCCTCCAACTCGTCGCGCATACGGACCGTCGCGCCGAGCTGGCACAGGACGCCGATGGTGCTCAGGGTCACCCGGTGGATCAGGAGGTAGGACGGGGGCAGGTTCAGCTGCTTGCCCAACTGGTGGGCAGGGGAGCGCGGGTCGGCGATCCGAGCGGCCTGGCTGCGCATCCAGCCGCGGGCGAAGGTGAACTCGTCCGCCCGGACCGGCTCGATGATGGGGCGCAGATAGTCGAGTACGGCGTCCGGGTCCAGGTCTATCGACTCCTTCACGAAGCCTTCCGTGCAGAGCATTTCGTAGACCGCCTCGGCCTCGCCCTCGATGGTCAGCCGCAGGGCGTCCCCGATCGGGGTTGGCAGGCCGCCCGGCAGTCGGTCCACCGTGCCGAAGTCGAGGACGCCGAGGCGCCAGCCGCTCTTCTCGTCCGGCAGCAGGCGGAAGTTCCCCGGATGAGGGTCGGCGTGCAGAAGACCGGTGCGTGCCGGACCTGAGAAAAGGAAGCGGGTCAGCAGCTGGCCCGCACGGTCGCGCTGCGCCTGAGAGCCGTCGGTGATCACTTCGGACAGAGGGGTGCCCTCCATCCACTCGGTCACCAGCACCTGCTCGCACTGGTGCACCACGGCCGGGACCACCACGTCCGGGTCGTCCTCGAACTCCTCCGCGTGCGCCTGCTGTGCCTGGGCCTCCAGGCCGTAGTCGAGCTCTTCGGAGACACGGTCCCGCAGTTCCGCGATGAGCGGCTTGATGTCCATGCCGGGTATCAGCGGCCCCAGCAGACGGGCGAACCGGCTGAGTTGACCGAGGTCGGAGAGCAGGGCCTCGCCCGCGCCCGGGTACTGCACCTTGACGGCGACCTCTCGGCCGTCGTGCCACACCGCCCGGTGCACCTGGCCGATCGAGGCCGCGGCGGCCGGCTTGTCCTCGAACTCCAGGAACAGCTCCTGCCAGTCCGCACCGATGCGCTCCTCCAGCACGGCGTGCACCGTGCGGGTCGGCATCGGTGGTGCCGCGTCCTGGAGCTTCGTCAGAGCCGCGCGATAGGGGCCCGCGACCTCCTCGGGAAGCGCCGACTCGAAGACGGACAGGGCCTGCCCGAACTTCATCGCGCCGCCCTTCAGCTCGCCCAGGACCTTGAACAGCTGCTCCGCCGTGCGCTGCTGGAGTTCACGGCCCACGAGCTCCGCCGACTCGCCGACGATTCGCTTGCCGAGTCCCCAGGTGGCCCGGCCTGCGATGCCGAGCGGAAGCGCGGCGAGCTTGGCGGTCCGGGTGACCGCCTTCCGGGGAAGATCAGACATGCGCCCTCCAACTCCCAGCAGGCCGTGCCGCGTGTGCCTTGCGGGACAACCTCATTGACCGCTGATGCCCAGCCATTGTCTCGTGCACGTCCCCGTCCTTTGCGGTGTGTTCCCGGTTACCTTTTTCGGCGGCATCGTTTTCAGCGGCCGTGCAGGAACATGCGGGGTGAGGCCACACCGGACGCGAGTGCCAGTCGAACCCCGGTACAGAGACCTCCCAGCGGGCGCCCGCGCTGGACGGTGTCCGCCCGTCGAGGAAGGCGAGCGCGTGCGCCGCGGCCAGTCCGGCGACGGTCGTGGCCAGGGCCAGGTCGCACGCCTCCAGCTGGTGCGGGCGTCCGGACCGCCACTGTGCGACCAGCCGTGGCCAGGTCCCGTCGCGGTCGGTACGGCTCTGTTCGAGGCAGCCCGCGCAACCCGTCTCACCGGGCAGGACCAGAGGGCCGACCACGCCCGTCCCCTCGACCACACCCGCATAGAGGTGGGGCGTACCCGAGGAGATGAGCGGTTCGGCGGCCATGGGCCTGGGGGCGTGGACATCGACACCGTCACGTGGGGCGAGGATCACCAGTGAGAAGCCGGACTCCTCGCGGAGACGGTCCGCTGTCCGCTCTCCGGTCGACGGCGCCGCGGGCGGCCGGGAGCCGCGGCGGCGCCGGGGCGGACGATCGGGGGCCGCGTGCCGAGCGATCCGGCGGGCCGCCGCGTCCCTGCGCTCGCCGATCGATTCGGCCGGCAGTCCACCCGGTGCCACGTCACACGGCTCGACCCGGCCGACATCGCGGACGTCGACCTCGCCGACCCCCGCACCCGACAACAGGGAAGCAAGCACCGATCCCACGCGTCCGGCACCCCGCACCTGCACTCTCAGTGATCGGCGCGCGGCCAGACGACTCATGGCGTCACCCGGCTCGGAGGTGATCAGAGAGAGTGTGGCGGCGTCGGGCCGCAGCCGGTCCCAGACCTCCGGTTTGGCGCGCAGGTCGTCCGCGGCCGAGCCGCCGCCCGTCGCGTCGTCCAGCAGTCCGGACCGGGACAGGCGCTCCACCAGACCGTCCACATGACCGTCCGGCAGGCCCATGCGGCGGCCCTCGTCGCGCAGGAGCGGCAACCCGCGTGTGCCGTCGAGGAGTGCGAGAAAGCTGCCTGTCGTCGTGTCCATCGGGCCCAGCACCATGGCGTGCGCCGGTGCCAGCCCGAACTGCACGGTGTTGAGATCCCGCCAACCGCGCCGAAGCGCGGGCTTCACCATCGGATGCATGATCGGCCCCCGTAGCCAGAGTTCGGTCCCGTCCGCCGACGGTGCGAGTGCCTGGTCCGCCGACGAATGCCAGCATGCACGGACAGCGACGAAGCCTGTCGAGAGTTGTCCACAGGCGACGGCATTCGTCGTACAAATCAGGCGCTCGGAGTGCGGATCGATATCGAACCGTCCCGCAGGCGGGACTTCCCCCGTGTGCAGCGGGTAACGTCGGGGGGTGCCCGCCGACCCACTGCACCGCGCCGCAAAGCCACCGCGCAGCACGACGAGCCAGCCGCCGAGCGGCTCGGGGGCGAGCGCGATCGAGGTTCGCCGAAGCGCGCGACGGCGCAGAACGGTCTCCGCGTACCGCGAGGGCGATCGCACCGTCGTGCTCATTCCCGCTCGGATGTCCGAGGCGGAGGAGCAGCGCTGGGTGACGGTCATGCTCGACAAGCTGGCCGCGCAGGAGAGCAAACGGCGCCTCGGCGACACCGAGCTGGCGGAGCGTGCCGCCCGGCTCTCGGACCAGTACTTCGGCGGGCGCGCCCGGCCCACTTCCGTGCGCTGGGTCACCAACCAGAACACCCGCTGGGGATCGTGCACGCCGGCCGAGGGCAGCATTCGCCTCTCGCACCGGCTGCAGGGTATGCCCGAGTACGTCGTCGACTACGTCCTTCTCCACGAACTCGCACACCTGCTCGTACCGGGACACGGCCCCCGCTTCTGGCAGCTGCTGGACGCCTATCCGCGCACCGAGCGTGCTCGCGGCTACCTCGAAGGGGTGGTAGCCGCCGACCGGCTGCCTCACCTGCCCATCACACGAGACGAGTGACATCGGGCGTGGCCGGTCGCTGAGACACGGCCCGTGACCCGCGGTCCATAGGTGCCGCGCGGCCGGTGACCCGAGTGCGACTGCCACGAAACGGGCGCTTCACGCGCGCGTGTGCGTTTGTGGGACCGGTGACCGAAGTCGCGCTTTTGTACCGTCTCTGTACCAGCCTCGTACGTCTCAGGACTTTGCGGTTAGCCTGGCGCGACGCACTCGCAGGCGCACGCACTTTCGGGATGGGGGACGGTCGTTACGCATGGCCAGGGAATTCCAACGCGGCCACAAGGCCAAGATCAGTGACCTCACCGCGGGCACGGATCTGTACGTAGGCGTGCAGATCTCCGCCCCCGGGCTGAGCTTCGACATCAGTTGCTTCGGACTGGACGCCGACGAGCGGCTCTCGGACGACCGCTACTTCGTCTTCTTCAACCAGCCGAAGACCCCCGAGGAGTCGATCCAGCTCCTGGGCGCCCAGTCGGGGGACACCGAGTCCTTCCGGGTCACCCTCGACAAGATCCCGCCGCAGATCCAGAAGCTCTCCTTCACGGCGACGATCGACGGCAACGGGCAGATGTCCCAGATCGCCCCCGGTTACGTCCGTATCGTCGCGGGCGGCGAGGAGGTGGCCAGGTATCCGTTCGACGGCTCGGAGTTCACCACCGAGCGTGCCGTGATGCTGGGCGACTTCTACCTGAAGGACGTCTGGCGGTTCGCGGCCGTCGGGCAGGGCTTCGACGGCGGCCTCGACGCGCTGCTGAAGAACTTCGGTGGCGAGGTCGCCGAGGAGGAGTCCGCCGCCCCGCAGCAGCCGCAGGCCGACGGGGCGCCCGGCTTCGCCCCGCCCGCGTTCAGTGCCCCCGCGGCTCCGGCCGCCCCGGCGCCCGCGCAGCCGTTCGCGCCCCCGGCGCCCTCGCCCTCCGTGCACGCCGCTCCGACGATCGCCGCGCCCCTGCACACGCCGCCCGGTGGCACCGTTCCGCCCCCGGCCGCCCCGGCGCCTCAGGGCGGGCCGTTCACGCCGCCCGGTGCCCCGCCTCAGGGTGGCCCCTTCACTCCTCCGGGCGCGGCTCCGCAAGGCGGCCCGTTCACGCCCCCGGGCGCCCCAGGTGCCTTCCCGGGCCAGGCACAGCCTTTCGGCGGCGGCACGCAGCTCGCGCCGGTGCCGCCGGAGGCGGGTCTGCGGGTCGTCCTGACGAAGTACTCCGAGGCCCCCGTCGGCGACCGCTGGACCGAGCAGAACCCGCAGCTGGTGCGGGCCACGCTCACCAAGGGCGCCAACATCCTCGCCAAGCAGGGCAGCATGGTCGCCTACCAGGGGGACATCGACTTCGCCCACAAGGGTTCCGGACTGCTCGGCAAGTTGACGGGCCAGCTCACCGGACAGGGCATGGCCCTGATGCGGTGTTCCGGAGATGGCGAGGTGTTCCTCGCCGACGAGGGCAGCCGTCTCTTCGTCATCCGCCTGGAGAACGAGCAGCTCTACACCAGCGCGCGCGGCGTCCTCGCCTTCGACGAGTCCCTGGACACCGAGATCCGCCGCATCGAGGGCGCGGGCCTGCCCGGAGGCGGCCTGTTCAGCATGCTCTTCTCCGGCACGGGAGCGGTCGTCGTCAAGACGCGCGGGGTCCCCGTCGTGCTGCCCGTCGGCCCGGCCACCTACGTCGACGGCAACGCCGTCATCGCCTGGTCCGCCGGCGCACAGGCCGTCACCACGACCTCGCTCAGGCTGCGCCGCTCCGGGTACGCCCGACAGACCCAGGAGGCCATCAACCTCCAGTTCCGCGGCGCCCCCGGCAACTTCGTCGTCGTCCAGCCCTTCGAGGTGTGAGGCAGAGCATGGACCTCCAGACACTCAACGCGCACCGCTCCGCCTCCACCGGCGTCCGTATGAGCGTGCACAGCTCCAAGACGCTCAAGGTCACCATGGTCACCGGCCAGGACCTCCTGGCCAAGGCCGGCTCGATGATCGCGTACGACGGCTACGTACAGTTCGACGGTCCGCCCGCCACGCTGCGGCGCAGCGCGGAGGAGATGGTCACCGGCGAGGGCGGCAAGCTGATGCTCTGCCGCGGCGACGGGGACCTGTACCTCGCCGACTACGGCGGCGACGTCCTCATCCTCCACCTGAACAACGAGGCGCTGTCGGTCAACGGCCCGACCCTGCTGGCCTGCGACGCCTCCCTCCAGCTCTCCATCGAGCCGGTCAAGGGCCTCGCCAAGCTCTCCGGCTCAGGCCTCACCAACCTCGTGATCCGGGGCACCGGATGGGTCGCCCTGGTCAGCCGGGGCGTGCCGATCTCCCTCGACTGCGCCGAACGGGAGACCTACGTCGACCCGGACGCGCTCATCGCCTGGACCGACGGTCTCGACATGAAGGCCCGTCGCACCATCAAGGCCGGTGCGCTCATCGGCCGGGGCAGCGGGGAGGCCTTCCAGATCGGGTTCAAGGGGCAGGGCTTCGTGGTCGTCCAGCCCAGCGAGGACACCGGCGACCGTTTCAAGATCCGTGGCTGACCGGGGCTGAGGGGAGAACACCACACCATGCACAGCACACTCTTCGCGCACATCCCGGTGAACCACACCGAGCGCTACACACTGCAGAACCCGCAACTGCTCAAGACCGACGTCACGATGGGCAGCAGCCCCGTCCTGGCCCGCCAGGGCGCCATGGTCGCCTTCGAGGGGCAGATCGAGTTCGACAGCCAGTACCGCAACCGCAGCTGGCGCAACGCCGAGCGGATGACCGGTGAGCGGCTCGAACTCATGCGCTGCAAGGGCAACGGGATCGTGTATCTCGCCAACTTCGCGCAGTACCTGCACATCATGGAGGTCGGCAGGGGCATCACCGTCGACTCCTCCGCCGTCCTCGCCTTCGACGGCTCGCTGAACGTCGGCATCGTCGCCGTGGACAGCGCCGTCGAGGTGGCCTCGGCGGGGGCGTACAACCTGGAGCTGTCCGGTGGCGGCAAGGTCGTCCTGATGACCTCGGGTGAGCCGCTCGTCCTGGAGGTGACGCCCGAGAAGAACATCTGTGTCGACTCGGACGCGGTCATCGCCTGGTCCACCTCGCTTCGTACCCAGCTCCAGGCGCCGACCTCCACGTCCGCCGTGTGGCGCCGCAGGGGATCCACCGGCGAGGGCTGGGAGATGCACTTCGGTGGCCACGGACATGTCCTGGTGCAGCCGAGCGAGCTGCTCCCGCCGCAGCACCTGCGGACGTCCGGGGTGCTCGGGCAGTTCGGCATGGGCGCGGGCGGACTGAGCGGAAACTCCCTCGGGGGCAGCCGCAACTGATCGACGGCTTCCCGATGGGCAAGCGGTGATGTGCTCATCGGTGCGTGGGCCCATGTGTAAGGGGCGTTCCGCCTTGCGGACGCCCCTTACCGCGTTCGTGCCCCCGGCGGGGGCATGCCCACGACAGGCCACCCACGCCACGCGAAAGAGCTCGGTGCCGCCGCCGCAGTCAGAGCCGTGCCCGGGTGGCCTCCAGCAGGCGTACGACCGACTCGTCGGCCACCGTCGGCACGTCGTCGTAGGCGAACCAGCGCAGGTCAAGAGATTCGTCGCTGATCGCTTCCACCGCGTCGGCGGGGGCGAGGGCCGCGTACTGGACGTCCAGATGCCAGGCGCACGGGGTGTGATGGCGATCCAGGCGGACCGGGCCGCCCGGCAGGAGCGTCAGGCCGGCGATGCCGGACTCCTCCGTGGCCTCACGCAGTGCGGAGTCCGCGAGGACGGTGTCCCCGGGTTCGCAGTGGCCGCCCATCTGCAGCCACATGCGCAGCTTCTTGTGGAGGGTGAGCAGTACCCGGCCGCGCTCGGGGTCGATCACGAGGCCGCTCGCGGTGATGTGTCCGGCGCCGCACGCCTTCCACATGCCGTCCGGGTGGGCCGCGAGGTGGTCGAGGTACGCCTGGCGCAGCTCGGCCTGGTCCTCGTAGCTCTTCAGTACGAGGACCGCGTCGTCGTGCAGGCTCACTCGGTGTCGTCGTCCTTCTTGTCCAAGTCCGGCTTCTTGAGGTCCGGCTTCTCGGTGGAACCGCCCGCGGCCTCGCCGAGCATCTTGTCCAGCTCGGAGAAGTCCATCTGCTCGCGGTGGACGAAGCCGTCCGGGTCGTCCAGGTCGGAGGCGGTGGGCAGCATGTCGGGGTGGGCCCACAGGGCGTCGCGGCCGTCGACACCGCGCGCGTCCGTGAGGGACGCCCACAGGCGGGAGGCGTCGCGCAGACGGCGGGGGCGCAGCTCCAGACCGATCAGCGTGGCGAACGTCTGCTCGGCCGGACCGCCGGTTGCACGGCGGCGGCGCAGGGTCTCGCGGAGGGCGTCCGCGGACGACAGGCGCGGCTTCGCGGCGGCGTGCACCACCGCGTCCACCCACCCCTCCACCAGCGCCAGGGCGGTCTCCAGGCGTGCCAGGGCCGCCTTCTGCGCCGGAGTGTCCTCCGGCTGGAACATGCCCTGCTGGAGCGCCTGCTGCAGCTCCTCGGGGTTCTGCGGGTCGAACTGGCCGACCACGTCCTCCAGCTTGGCCGTGTCGACCTTGATCCCGCGCGCGTAGCCCTCGACAGCGCCGAACAGGTGCGAGCGCAGCCACGGCACATGCGCGAAGAGGCGCTGGTGGGCGGCCTCGCGCAGGGCCAGGTAGAGCCGCACCTCGTCCTTGCCGACGCCGAGATCCTTGCCGAACGCGTCCACGTTCAGCGGCAGCAGCGCGGCCTTGCCGGCCGGTCCGAGCGGCAGGCCGACATCGGTGGACCCGACGACCTCGCCCGCGAGCACGCCCACGGCCTGTCCGATCTGCTGGCCGAACATGGCGCCGCCCATCGACTTCATCATGCCGATCAACGGGCCGGCCATGGCCTGCATCTCCTCCGGCAGGATGTCGCCCATGGCGCCGCCGACGCGCTCGGCCACCGGGTCGACCAGCTCCTTCCAGGCGGGCAGGGTGGCCTCCACCCACTCCGCGCGGCTCCACGCCACGGCGGAGCCCGCACCGGACGGCAGGGACGTCGCGTCGTCCAGCCACAGGTCGGCCAGGCGGACGGCCTCCTCCACGGCGGTGCGCTCGGCGGGACCGACGCTCTCGTCCTTCGTGCCGTCGGCGGTCCCCTGGGAGACCGTCTGGCGGGCGATCTGCTTGGCCATGTCCCAGTTCACCGGGCCGCCCTCGTACGAGAGCATCTGGCCCAGCTGCTGGAAGGCGGCGCCCAGGTCGGTGGGGTTCATGGAACCGAACATCGCGGCGAACGGATTGTCGGCGCCGGGGCCGCCGGCCCCGGGGAACCCGAAACCGAACGGGTTGGCCGGGCCCTGACCACCACCGCTCTGCTGGTCCTTCTTCTTGCCCTCGTCGCCGTCGTCCGGCTCCTCCGGCGGAAGGCCGAATCCGAATGGGGTGTCACTCACGGGATTCCTCGGCTGATAGGGCCATCGGTTTTCTCCGACGGCACGGCTGCCCGAACACCACCCAGCGTAGACACCACGGCGGGTTAAGGCCTCGGTGCTCCGCCGACCGAAGGCCTGCGGCAGGATGGATGCCACCTGGTACGTACGCGTCACCCGCGTTCGTACTGAAGACAACCGCTGGAGACGCCCGGTGAGTTCCCCAGATCCGCAGGTTCGCGCAGCGCGAAACCACTCAACCAGTCCCGCCGCGCGCGGGCCCGTCGTCGCGGTGACCGGTGCCGCGTCCGGCGTAGGAGCGCTGCTCACCGAGCGGCTCGCCGAGTCCGACGAGATCCGGCAGGTCATCGCCATCGACGAGCGGCGCGGCGAGTGCGCGGCAGCGCAGTGGCACATCCTGGACGTGCGCGACCCGGCGATCGCCGAGAAGCTGCGCGGGGCCGACGTGGTGGTGCACCTCGCCGTCGACCTCGACCTGGGCACGGACTCGGCGGCCCGCAGCGCGTACAACGTGCGCGGGACGCAGACCGTACTCACGGCCGCCGCCGCGGCCGGGGTGCACCGGGTCGTGCTGTGCACGTCGGCGATGGTCTACGGGGCGCTGCCCGACAACGAGCTCCCGCTCTCGGAGGACGCCGAGCTGCGGGCGACCGCCGAGGCGACGGGGGTCGGCGACCTGCTGGAGATCGAGCGGCTCGCGCGCCGGGCGCCGCGCGCCCACCCGGGCCTCAATGTCACCGTGGTGCGTCCCGCGATCCTGGTCGGAGGGACGGACACGGCGCTGACCAGGTACTTCGAGTCGCCTCGGCTGCTGGTGGTGGCCGGCTCGCGACCCGCGTGGCAGTTCTGTCACGTCGAGGATCTCTGCGGGGCGCTGGAGTACGCCGTGCTGGAGAAGGTCGACGGGGAGCTGGCCGTCGGGTGCGAGGGGTGGCTGGAGCAGGAGGAGGTCGAGGAGCTCAGCGGGATCCGGCGCATGGAGCTGCCGTCCGCGGTCGCGCTCGGGGCCGCCGCGCGGCTGCACCGGATCGGCCTCACGCCGTCACCGGCGGGGGACCTGGCGTACACGATGTACCCGTGGGTCGTGAGCGGGAGCCGGTTGCACGACGCCGGGTGGCGGCCGCTGTGGACGAACGAGGAAGTGCTGGCGGAGCTGCTGGAGGAGGTCGCCGGGCGGCACACCGTGGCCGGACGGCGGCTGGGGCGCAAGGACGCGACGGCCGCAGGTGCCGCCGGTGCGACGGTCGCGCTCCTGGGTACGGCGGCGCTGGTGCGGCGGGCGCGGAAGGCTCGGGGCAGACGGTGACGGGTGCCCCGGCTGGTGCGGGGCGCGGGTGAGGCACGATGGGGGTATGGCTGTGAATGATGATCACCCTGGTGAGCGGGGGGCCGCGGAGCCCATCAAGCTGATCGGGATCCGGGAGACGGCGCTCTCCCTCGACGAGGTGTTCCGGGCGGTCGGGGACGACGCGGCCGGGGGGACCGCGCTGTTCGTCGGGACCGTGCGGAACCACGACGGCGGAGCCGATGTCGACGAGCTCGGCTATTCGTGCCATCCGACGGCCGAGGCCGAGATGCGGCGGATCGCGGAGAAGGTGGTCGCCGACTACCCGGTGCGGGCGCTCGCGGCCGTGCACCGGGTGGGGAACCTGAAGGTCGGGGACCTGGCCGTGGTCGTCGCCGTGTCCTGTCCGCATCGGGGCGAGGCCTTCGAGGCGTGCCGCAGGCTGATCGACGATCTGAAGCACGAGGTGCCCATCTGGAAGCACCAGAAGTTCTCCGACGGCACCGATGAGTGGGTCGGCGCGTAGCGTCTCCGTCGCCGCGTGACCGGAATACGCCCATGCGCGTTCCGGTTGCGTAACCCGCCACCCGGCGAGAGCGTTGACGGGGCAGACGGATAATCTGCTGATCAGTCAGTTGTGGTTGCTTCATAGGGGTTGGGAGGCCGGCATGGCGGCGCTCGCCTGGTTGCTGATTCCGCTGGTGGCCGCGATCGGTGCCGGACTGTGGGGTGGCTGGGCCAGCCGGAACCGCAGGAGCATCGAGGACGGCACCGAGCTCGCGGGGTACTCGCGCTTCCGCGAGGCCATGGAGCGGTCCCACACCGGCGGCTAGCGCCCGCGCGGCAGTCCCCGGACGGACGGCCCCGACGGTGCACTGACAGGCCTGTCCCGTACTGTCGTTCCATGCCACGCCGCACCGCGACGATGCTCGCCTCCACCCTGATGCTGATCGCGCTCCTGTGCGCGGGAGTGATCATTCCCGTGCCCTATTCGGAGATGTCGCCGGGGCCGACGGTGAACACGCTCGGGGAGCACGACGGCGAGCCGGTGCTGCAGATCTCGGGACACAAGACGTACGCGACGACCGGCCACCTGAACATGACCACGGTCCGTGTGACCAGCGCCGACTACAGGATGAACCTCGTCGAGGCCGTGTACGGCTGGCTGGCACATGACAACAAGGTCGTGCCGCACGACACGCTCTACCCCGACGGTAAGACCGAGGAGCAGTCGACCCAGGAGAACGCCGAGGAGTTCAGCCAGTCCCAGGAGAGCGCCAAGGTCGCCGCCCTGAAGGAGCTGGACATCCCGGTGAAGTCCTGGGTGATCGTCTCCACCGTTCTCAAGGACTCGCCGGCCGAGGGGAAGCTGCACGCCGGTGACGTGATCAAGTCGGTCGACGGTACGGCGATCAAGGCGCCCGAGGACGTCGCGAAGCTGGTCACCAAGCACAAGCCGGGCGAGGACGTCGACTTCGTCATCGTGCCCGCCAAGGCGCAGGCCGCCGCCGAGAAGGCGAACCGGACGGCCACGCAGACCGAGAAGGTCACGATCACCACGGCCAAGTCCGACGACACGGGCGAGGAGCGGGCGATCGTCGGGATCTCCGCCGGGACCGACCACACCTTCCCGTTCACCATAGACATCAAGCTCGCGGACGTCGGGGGCCCGAGCGCCGGACTGATGTTCGCCCTCGGTATCTACGACAAGCTGACGCCGGGCAATCTGACGGGCGGCACGTTCGTGGCCGGTACCGGCACGATCGACGACGCGGGCAAGGTCGGCCCCATCGGCGGCATCGAGATGAAGACGGTCGGCGCGCGTGACAAGGGCGCCGAGTACTTCCTGACGCCCAAGGACAACTGCGCCGCGGCCGCACAGGACACCCCCGACGGACTCACCCTCGTCAAGGTCGACACGATCGAGGACGCGCTCGGGGCTCTGAAGGACATCCGCTCCGGCGACACGGCCGACCTGCCGAAGTGCACCACCAAGGGCTGACAGAAGCAGAGTGACGGCGCACGCGCGCGTGGGGGCGCCCTCCGAGCCGGAGGGCGCCCCCACAGTCGTAGATCGGATCGTCGTAGATCCGAGGATCAGTCCACGAAGGTCGCGGACAGGGCCTCCGCCAGGCCCGGAACCAGTTCGGGGCCGGTGAGGACCTCCGTCGGGGTGTCCTTCTCGCGCAGGCGCAGGGCCGAGTCGCGGGAGCCGTCGCGCAGGACGGCGACCGTCATCCGGACTTCCTGGCGGTCGGGGTGGGAGGCCACCCACTTGGTGAGCCGGGCCTCATCGAGGTTCTCCGGGACGGACGTCTCGGCGGACGGCGGCAGCATCAGCCGCTCCACGGTCAGGGCGCAGCCGACCACCGCGTCGGGCCAGGCGATGGTGCCGAGGAACTCGTCCAGCGCCTTGCCGGCCGGGATCTCGTCCTGCTCGATCGGGGTGAGACCGGCGGCCTCGGACGCGTCCTGGAGCCCGAGCTGGGCCGCGAGGGCGGGTTCCTGGGACCGCAGACGTGCGGTATCCACCAGGGCGAAGAGGCGAGCGGGCTGGTCCCAGCCGAGGCCCGAGGCGTACTCGTCGATCTCGAGCACCGCCCGGGTGAGGGGGTTCGCTGCCATGGGAGTGTTGGACATGGTCACAATCCTGCCTCGTTCGTTCCCGGAAGCGGGAACCGAGTAAAGCGTGAGTAAGTTGCATAGGTGAGGCCCCTACGATCACGGGGCCCGCTGGAGGGTCCGTAGACGCGGGCCTGACGTATCGACAGCGAACTTCGAGGTGCGCACCTTGGCTTTCCAGATGCCGGACCGCGGCGGAGGCCCGACGGGGCCGCGGATCAGAGTGGGCCGACCGTCCCGACGTGTCCGGACCCTGCTCATGACGTTGGGCGTCCTTGCCGTCCTCGGCATGGCGTTCGTCATGTTCGCGGGGTTCTGGACGGACTGGCTCTGGTACCGGTCGGTGAAGTACTCGTCCGTCTTCACCACCACGTTGTGGACGAAGATCGGGCTCTTCTTCGTCTTCGGACTGCTGATGTCGGCCTCGGTCGGCTTCAACATCTGGCTGGCGCACCGGCTGCGGCCGCCGCTGAGCGCGATGTCGATGGAGCAGCAGAGCCTCGACAGGTACCGCATGGGCATCGCGCCCTACAAGAAGTGGCTGCTCCTCGGGATCACGGCCCTGGTGGGCCTCATCGCCGGCGCATCCGCCTCCGGGCAGTGGCGCACCTGGCTGATGTGGGTGAACGGGGTGTCGTTCGGGCAGAAGGACCCCCAGTTCCAGCTGGACGTCTCCTTCTACGCCTTCGACCTGCCCTGGTACCGCTTCCTGCTCGGCTTCGGCTTCGCCGCGGCCGTGCTCTCGGTGATCGCCGCCGCGCTCACCCACTACCTCTACGGCGGCCTCAGGGTCACCTCGCCGGGCGCGCGTGCCACCGCCGCTGCCACCGGGCACCTGTCGGTGCTCCTCGGCATCTTCGTCGCGCTGAAGGCGGTCGCCTACTGGCTCGACCGGTACGGGCTCGCCGTGAAGTCCAGCGACTTCAAGGCCACGGGCAACTGGACGGGCCTGAGGTACGTCGACGCGAACGCGTACCTGCCGGCCAAGACGATCCTGTTCTGCATCGCCGTGATCTGCGCGCTGCTGTTCTTCGCCACCATCTGGCGACGCACCTGGCAGCTGCCGGTCATCGGCTTCGGCCTGATGGTGCTCTCCGCGATCCTCATCGGCGGGCTGTACCCGGCGATCGTCCAGAAGTTCCAGGTCCAGCCGAACGAGCAGGCCAAGGAAGCGCCGTACGTCGAGAAGAACCTGGCGGCGACGCGGCAGGCCTACGGCATCGACGGGACGGACGTCGAGGAGTACTCGGGCGTCAGCGACACCACGGACAAGACCAAGCTCCGCAAGGACGCCGACACCACGGCCAGCATCCGCATGCTCGACCCGAACATCGTCTCGCCGACGTTCCAGCAGCTCCAGCAGATGAGGAACTACTACGCGTTCCCCACGAACCTGGACGTCGACCGGTACAGCAACGAGGACGGCGCGGAGCAGGACACCGTCATCGGTCTGCGCGAGCTGAACCTGGCGGGCATTCCGAAGAACAACTGGATCAACGACCACTTCCGCTACACCCACGGCTACGGCGTGGTCGCCGCCAAGGGCACCGAGGCCACCTCCGGCGGCCGCCCGGTGTTCACCGAGTCGGACCTGCCGTCCAAGGGCGATCTGGGCAAGTACCAGCAGCGGGTCTACTACGGCGAGAAGACCACCCAGTACTCGATCGTCGGCGGTCCCCAGGACGAGATCGACTACTCCGACGACAGCGGTGAGAAGACCACCAGCTACAAGGGCAACAGCGGGGTCAACCTCTCCAGCCCGGTCAACCGGGCCGCGTACGCGGTGGCGTTCAACGAGCCGCAGATCCTCTACTCCGGTGCCATCGGCGAGGGTTCGCGGATCCTGTACAACCGCACGCCCAAGGAGCGCGTCGAGGCGGTCGCCCCGTGGTTGACCATCGACGGCGACGCCTACCCGGCCGTCGTCGACGGCAAGATCCAGTGGATCGTCGACGCGTACACCACCACCAACGGCTACCCGTACGCCTCTCGCACCACCCTTGGCGATACCACGGCCGATTCGCTGACCGCGGACAACAGCCAGCGCGCGGTGGTGGCCCAGCAGAACCAGGTCAACTACATCCGCAACTCGGTGAAGGCGACCGTCGACGCGTACACGGGTCAGGTCAAGCTCTACCAGTGGGACACCCAGGACCCGGTCCTGAAGACCTGGATGAAGGCGTTCCCGGGCACGGTGGAGTCGAAGGACGACATCTCCGACTCGCTGCTGGCCCATCTGCGGTACCCGCAGGACCTGTTCAAGGTGCAGCGCGAACTGCTGACCCGCTACCACGTGAAGGACGCCGAGACGTTCCTCAGCGGCAGCGAGGTGTGGCAGGTCCCGGACGACCCGACCAACACCTCGGGCAACGCGGTGCCGCCGTACTACCTGAGCATGAAGCTGCCGGGCCAGTCGGAACAGGCGTTCTCGCTGACCACGACGCTCACGCCGAACGGCCGGGACAACCTCAGTGCCTTCGTGGCGGTCAACGCCGAGGCGGGCACCAAGGATTACGGCAAGATCAGAATTCTGAAACTGCCGACCAGCGAACCGATCGACGGGCCGAAACAGGTCCAGAGCCAGTTCAACTCCGAACAGGACATCGCCGAGACGATCAGCCTCCTCAAGAGAGGTGACTCACAGGTCGAGTACGGCAACCTCCTGACGGTCCCGCTCGACGGCGGCCTGCTCTATGTGGAACCCGTCTATGTGCGAGGCGGCGGACTCAAGTACCCGCTGCTGCGCAAGGTCCTGGTCACCTACGGCGGCAACACGGCGTTCGAGGACACCCTCGACGAGGCGCTCAACAAGGTGTTCGAGACCGAGGGCGCGCCCACCGAGCCACCGGCGGACGACCCCGACGAGGGCACCGACGAGCCACCGACGTCCGGTGATCCGACGGTCCAACAGGCCCTGCAGGAAGCCCAGAAGGCGTTCGACGAGGGGCAGCAGGCCCTCAAGGACGGCGACTGGGAGGCGTACGGCCGGGCCCAACAGGACCTGGAGGACGCGCTGAAGCGGGCCGAGGACGCGCAGGCCAAGGCCGACGGGACCGGCGGCAGCGGCAGTGAGGAGAGCGACCAGAGCGGCGACGGAGGCTCCGGAAGCGGCTGATGCAAGGCTCCGTCCCGCGCCGTGGTACGGTTGCAACGCAACGGCGCGGGGTGGAGCAGCTCGGTAGCTCGCTGGGCTCATAACCCAGAGGTCGCAGGTTCAAATCCTGTCCCCGCTACTGAAGTTGAAGGCCCGGATCCTCTAAAGGATCCGGGCCTTCGACGTGTTGTCCGGAGTGCTCGGGAAATCTGTGTTTGACTTGTCGCTCTGTGGGCATGTCGACAAAACGCTGTAGTGACCTCAATGGCTGCGGTATACCAGGTGTACCCAGGTTGCAGGTGGTGCGACGATGGACGTTATGGGGGACAAGGCAACTCTGTTGGAGAGCGGGCGGTTTGCGCAGCCTGCCGACATTGCGCTGCCTGCCGACTTCGTGGTGCCCGCCGAGTCCGCCTCGTCGGTCGAGTCCGTGCGGGCCGCGGACGAGGACGAGACGGGGGACGCCGTCGAGGAGGCCCGTCAGCGGCTCGCCGCCGAGGCCGGTGACACCGAGGCGATGAGCGTTCTCGGCGCCATGCTGCTGCGCCGCGGCGACCTCGACGGAGCCGAGCCCTGTCTGCGGGCTGCCACCGCGGCCGGGGACCGGGCGGCCGCCAACAACCTGGGTGTCCTGCTGCACCAGCGCGGGTACGCCGACGAGGCCGCCGGCTGGTGGCGGGTCGCGGCCGTCGCCGGTTCCGCCGCCGCCGCGCACGCGCTCGGCCGGCACCACCGCGAGCGCGGCGACGAACCGGCCGCCGAGTACTGGCTGCGCCAGTCCGCCGAGCAGGGACACGCGCTGGGTGCGTACGCGCTCGCCGACCTGCTGGAGCACCGCAGTGACGCCGCCGCCCAGCGGTGGATGAGAGCGGCCGCCGAGCGCGGGCATCGCGAGGCCGCGTACCGGCTCGCGCGGACGCTCGACCAGCGCGCGGAGCAGGAGGAGCGCGCCGCCGTGCGCGAGGGGCGGAAGATCGCGCGCGCGGCGCTGGAGATCGGGAGCGGCCCCCGCGAGGGTCGTGCCGCCGTGCGGGACGGCGGCGGACAGGCGGTGCGCGCGGGGGAGCGCGACACCGACAACGCTGTCGGGGCGGGTGCCGCCGAGGAGGCGGAGCAGTGGTACCGGCAGGCGGCCGCGCGCGGGCACCGGCGGGCCGCGCTGCACCTCGGGGCGATCCTGGAGCGGCGCGGGGAACTCAAGGAGGCCGGGCGCTGGTACCTGACCTCCGCCAAGGACGGCGAGCCGCGCGCCGCGTGCGCGCTCGGATTCCTGCTGCGGGACGCGGGCGACACGGAGAGCGCGGCCGTGTGGTGGCTGCGGGCCGCCCAGGACGGCAACGGCAACGCGGCGAACGCGCTGGGCGCGCTGCACGCCGAGCGGGGCGAGACCCAGACCGCCGAGCGCTGGTACCGGGCCGCGATGGACGCCGGGGACGTCAACGGCGCGTACAACCTCGGGCTGCTCTGCGCCGAGCAGGGGCGGACCGCGCAGGCCGAGCAGTGGTACCGGCGCGCCGCGTACGCCGGGCACCGGGAGGCGGCGAACGCGCTGGCCATCCTGCTGCTCCAGGTCGGCGACGCGTCCGGCGCGGAGCCGTGGTTCTCCAAGGCCGCGGAGGCCGGGAGTGTCGACGCCGCCTTCAACCTGGGCATCCTGTTCGCCGGGCGGGGCGACGACGCGACGGCGTTGGTCTGGTATGAGCGGGCGGCTGCTGCCGGGCACACCGAGGCGGCGCTCCAGGTCGCCATAGCGCGGCTGCGGGACGGTGACGAGCGGGCCGCCGAGCGGCATCTGCGGTGCGCCGCCGGCGGGGGCAGCGCGGAGGCCGCGTACCGGCTCGCCGCCGTGCTCGACGCGCGCCGTCCGCCCGCGCCCGCGCACGAGCTGGGGGAGCCGGTACGGGAGAAGAACGAGTGCGAGGAGTGGTACGAGCGTGCCGCGTCGCAGGGGCATCGGCGGGCGCAGGTGCGGGTCGGGATGCTGGCGGCCGGGCGGGGGGACGTGGTCGAGGCCGCGCGGTGGTACCGGGCCGCGGCGGAGTCGGGGTCGCGGAACGGGGCGTTCAATCTCGGGCTGCTGCTGGCTCGGGAGGGGAGTGAGCCGGAGGCCGCGGTGTGGTGGGCCCGTGCCGCCGATGCGGGGCACGGGCGGGCGGCGTTGCGGCTTGCCCTCGTCTACGCGCGTCGGGGTGAGCTGGCGGAGGGCAAGCGGTGGGCCGATCGGGCCGTGGCGCTCGGGCCGGCGGAGGTGGCGGAGCGGGCGGCGCGGTTGCGGGACGCGTTGCGGGACGAGTTGTCGGCGTAGGGGGTGTGACGTCGGGGTGGCTGCGAGGGTGCCGTGGGGGTG
>NZ_JARGEE010000579.1:0-4588 GCF_033794485.1 Streptomyces sp. MB09-02B | reverse complement strand
GGGCGTGTTGCTTGAAGGCGGCGGAATCATGACCGTAGTGGCACCTCGGCACCTCGGCGATCGGGGCTGTGGTCATGGTGTGCGGGACCGGTGAGCGGCGGCGCGAGCCTGTTTCCCTCCCCCCCCCGGGAGGGCTCGCGCGCCGCCCGCCGGTGGTTCACGCGGTCCGACGGGCCCGCTTCCGGGCGTCTGTCACGGCGCCGCCGTCTCGCCCTCGCGCCCCGCCGCCCACTCCTCGGGTTGCGCCGCGGCCTCCAGGGCGGGGATCAACTGCTCCTCCTCGTAGGCGAGATGGGCTTCGAGCTCGTCGATGAGGCGCTCGACCTCGGGGAGTACGCCGGCGGGGTCGGCGTTCTCTGCCGTCACCACCCGGCGCAGATCCTCGACGAGGGCGGCGATGCACTCGTGCTCCTCGTGGAGGCGGGTCAGGGCCGGGGTCAGCTCGGGGTGGCGTTCACCGAGGAAGGGGAACAGCCCCATGTCCTCGCCGGTGTGGTGGTTGTGCAGACCCTGGCAGAAGGTGAGGCAGTTGACGCGGAGTTGGGCGCCGAGGCCGGCCCTGCCGCCACTGGCAGTCAACTCCTTCTTGATCAGGCTGAGTTCGCGCCGGAAGGCGTCATGGACGACCTTCAGGGCCTCGCCCATGGACCCGGCGTTGACGTTCGGCGGTCCGGCCACGGGCACCTCGCGCAGGGCGACGACCGGGATCGTCCGGTCCGTCTTCGCCTGGTACTCGGCCCACCCCGGCTCGGCCTCGACGGCCCGCGCGAAGGCCCGGTCCCGCTCCTCGCCGTGCAGTACGACGGCGTCGGCCTCGTAGGTGAAGGCCCCGCTCTCCACGGTCACCCGGGGGTCGGCCGTGACGTTCCGGTACCAGTCGGGGTGCTTGGGCGATCCTCCGGCCGACGCGATGACCAGGACCGAGCCGTCGCCGTCGGGGAGGTAGCCGAGGGGAGTGGTGTGCCGCTTGCCGGTACGGGCGCCGGTGGTGGTCAGAAGAATCAGACGGGCGCCTTCGAAATAGCCGCCGACCTCGCCGTGACGCGCGCGGAATTCGTCGATGACTTGCTGGTTGAAAGGGTTGGGCATTCTCTGCTTTCGGTGGAGGGCGAGATGGTTCGTCGATTAGTAGCGGAATTCGGGCAGGGGTGATTGCCGCGGCGCGGGCGTCAGTGCATTGCCGACGGAACACGCGTCGGCGGAATGCGCTGCGAATCGCGGCACGCTGTGGTGTGGGTGTGGGCGCAGTGTGGTGTGAGGGGGAGTTCAACGCGCGCGGCGAAAACACCGCGGAACACCGCGGAACACCGGAGAGCGCCGAAGAACACCGCGAACACTGAGGTGTGGAAACGGTGTTGGAGAACATCGTTGCAGGAGAACGATGTTAAGCACGCGGAAATTCAACGGGCGGGCTCCTGGCCCGCCCCGGCCTCACTCGGAGGCCGGGTAACCCATCCGCTCACGGCACAAGGCCGACCCGGCAGTCATGCGCCCACGATAAGGGGCGGCGGCGTGGCCGGGCAATGTGTATTCGGCCGGAACTACGGCTGATTCGGGAGGTGGGGGGCGGGGCGGCCGCGGCGGGCGGGGCGACGGCGGGAAAATGTGACCGCTCTGTCGGTCCTGGGACGACCTGTGGTCCTGGGACGACCTAGGTTTGGGGGCGACCTGTGGATCGGCATTCTTGATTGCCCAGGAATGGGCTTCGAGCCGCAACGCGGATGGGCCCGGGCTCAGGCCTTTCCGTCGGCTTCCCGGGCGGCGCGTTCCACTCGGTCCCGGTAGTCGGCCCACCACGCCGGGTCGTTCGACGGGAGGCTGTTGTTGCCCTCGTTCATTCCCACCGCGCCGTCGATGAGTTCACGGAGGATGTCGGCCTGCCCGGCGTGCCGGTGGGTGTCGGCGATCACGCGGACGACGGCGTGGTGCAGCGTCACCTCGTTCCGGTCGGCGGGCCACCACGGCACCCGGCCGACGGTGTCCAGCGGCAGCGCGTCGAGGGTCGCGTCCGCGTGTGCCCAGGCCCGGCGGTAGAGGCCCACGATGTCCTCGCGGGACTCGACGGCGGTGGCCCACATGTCCGCGTTGAGCTCGGCGGCGTCGGCGAGCCAGGGCAACGGCTCGCCCGACGGCCGAGCGAAGGTGTCGCCGAGATAGCCCAGTTCGACACTGGCGGTGTGCTTCACCAGGCCCAGGAGGTTGGTGCCGGTCGGGGTCATCGGGCGGCGGGCGTCGTACTCCGACAGCCCGTCGAGCTTCCACATCAGGGCATCGCGGGCGGATTGCAGATAGTGGTGGAGGTCGGCCTTGGCGTCCGTTTCGGCGGCGGTCATGACCTCAGTCTCCGGCCCACGCGATCTTTGTCCACCGCCTTTCCACTTTCCACGGCCCTTTCCAGTCCCCACGGCCTTCGGCTGTCCACGGCCCTTGGGCTCTCCAGGCCTTCGGCCCTTGAGCGCTCGTCGGCTGGCCGCCGGTCAGTGGGCTCACGGGTCATGGATGCGGTCATGGATGCGTTTCCATCTGTCCGTGTACGTCGAGGACCGGGCCCCTGGGCGGTTCGGCCGAGGTCGGGACGCTGGTCAGGAACGCGTATGGAAGAACGCCCGGGCGGGTCAGGCCGGCCGAGGACCTGCCCTCCCCTTTCGGGTGGACCTGGACCGGGGAACGGTACCCATCCGCCGTCCGGGGCCACACCCGACTCAGACGCGCATGACATGAACCGCGCCCACCCGCCGGTCCGTCGCCGGAAGCCCGGTAGAACGCGGTTCTCAGGCGGCCTCGGGCGTGGCGGACGAGAAGTCGTACACCGTGAAGTCGGTGAGCCGGACGTATCCGAGGCGCTGGTAGAGGGCGTTGCTGGTGGGGTTGCCGGGGTCCGTGAAGAGCACGACCTCCTTCGCGCCCGCGGCCAGGGCGGCGCGGCTCGCCTCGACCGTGACGGCGCCCGCGTAGCCGCGCCCCCGCAGGTGGGCCGGGGTGTAGACGGGGTCCACCCTGACCATGCCGCCGACGATCGAGGTCGCGGCCGCCATGGAGACGGGGGTGCCGTCCGGGGTCTGCCAGAACGTGAAGTTCCTGTCGCCGAAACGTGAGTCGGCCCAGGCGCCGGCGTCGATCAGGTCGATGGAGTACTGCTCCCCGACCTCGACACAGAACTCACGGCACCAGCGGACGAGTTGCTCACGGTCCTGCTCTCCCGCGAGGTGTCCCCGCCCCTCCGGGAAGGGGTTGGGTGGGGTGAGCGTGCCGAGACGGTAGAGGTGCAGTCGTGTGGTGACCACCGGCTCCGCGCCCGTCCGCCGCTGCCAGGCCTCGGCGAAGGCGGTCGACGCGTCGTGGTCCGCGGTGACGCCGGGGACGGGGTGCCCCAGGTCTGCCAGGCGGGCGGCGAGTGCGTCGGCCTGGTCGGGGGCCATGGAGGTGAGGCTCAGGTTGCCGGTCGGGGTGCGCTGATAGAAGCCGGCGTGGACCTCGCCGTCGCGCTCCAGGCGGCCGAACACGGGGGTTTCAGCGGGGTTCGCGGACACCCCGTCGGCGCGATGCTTCTCGGTCACCGTCAGCTGCATGGTGTGCAGGGCGGGGCGCGAGCGCAGGAAATCCCCGGCTCGGGAGAGGAACTCGTGAACGTCTTCGGTGAGGTGCCAGTCATCCGGGCGCATGCCTCATGATTTCCCGTGCCGTGGAGGTGCCTCGTGCTTTTCCGCCAGGACCAGGGAACGGGCCGCCCACGGCGGGGGAGGCCCGGCGCGGCCCTCGGCGGCTCGGGGAACGGGGTGGCGGGGGAGACCACTGTAGGGATCGTTGGCTGGAAATTATCGGCGCGTGGTGCGAGCACCCTCGCATGGGCCCGGCGTCTCGTGATGCCACCTTGACGTCCCGTGATGCCATCGGGCGCCAGATGGCGCCAGATGATGGTGCCATGTGGCCCGCGTGGCGCCATGCTCGGCCATTCGCAAAGCTCGGTGCCTCACTGGAGGGAGGCTGGCGCCACCTCCGATGTGCACCTCGAAAGAGCATCTGACCTGCGAGAAGTCCGCAACTCCAGCTCGGTGTGCCCGTACTTGAAGACCCGGCGGCGCCAATCCGGCTTCCAGTGGCGCCATTGATGTGTCATGATGGCGTCATGGACCTCACCCCGTATGTCGACCGTCTCCGCCAGGAGCTCGTCGTCGCCGCCGAGGCCGGCGGTGACGAGGCCCGGGCGTTGGCCGAGCGGCTCGTCGCGCCCCTGGACTCCGCCACTCGCCTCACCCTCCTGACCGCCCTCTCGGCGGCGATGGGCGAGGTCACCCGAGAGCTGGCTCCGGGCTCGGTCGACGTGCGGCTCCGCGGCGCCGATCCGGAGTTCGTGGTGACTCTGCCGAGCAGCCCGGTGCAGGACGCGACCGCGCTCCGGACCGAGGCGATCGCCCCGCCCCTCGCGCCGGAGGGCGACGACGGCGTCGCGGCCCGTATCAACTTCCGCCTCCCGGCCCATCTCAAGGCCCGCTTGGAGGAGGCGGCCGGCCGCGAAGGGCTCTCCGTCAACGCCTGGCTGGTCCGCGCCACCTCTGCCGCGCTCACCCCGGGACCTGGACCCGGCGCC